>CADBRV010000113.1 GCA_902797185.1 uncultured Lachnospiraceae bacterium | reverse complement strand
GTTTACTGGAATATTACAGAAGAACAGAAACAGAAAATCCGTGCCACCGCGGATGCCCATGGCTGCACGGCTGTTTTTGTGACAGACCCCGAAAAGATAAATGAAGAGGCAAAAGACGCGGACATCATGTATGGCGCGGACCCGGAGCCGCTGCAGTATGCATCAAACTTGAAATGGTTCTGCACGCACTGGGCCGGGGTCAACCATTATCTTAAGAAGGGCGTCCTGCCGAACGACACCTGCCGCCTGTCCAACTCCGCGGGCGCTTATGGCGTCACGATCTCGGAACATATGATCATGGTGGTACTCATGATGATGCGCCAGTACCATAAATATGAAGCGATGATTTCAGACACGGTCCATAACACATGGAGGCACGATATCCCCATGCATTCCATCTGCGGCAGCCGGATTACTGTGCTTGGTACAGGAGATATCGGCAGCACCTTCGCAAAACGGGCAAGAGGGTTTGACCCGGCATGTATCATCGGGGTAAACCGGAGCGGACGGGCGCTGCCTGTTTACGATAAAGTCGTACAGACAAAAGACCTGTCGAAAGTGCTCCCGGAAACAGGCCTCCTGGCCATGAGCCTCCCGGGCACGCCGGAAACAGCCGGCATCATAAACCGGGAAATGCTTTCCCTGCTGCCTGAAAATGCTTACCTGGTCAATGTGGGACGCGGAAACGCCATTGACGAGGAAGCCCTTGTGGATGCGCTGAACTCCGGGAAATTAGCCGGCGCCGCTTTGGACGTCATGCAGACAGAGCCTGTACCGGCAGACAGCCCTCTCCGCTCCGCAAAGAACATCCTTCTGACACCGCACTGCGCCGGCCATATGACGTTGGATTACACCAGGGCAAAGAGCGTGGAGATGTTCTGCCAGGATTTGGAAAACTTCCTGAGCGGCAGGCCGCTTGTACATGAAGTAAATCGAAGTCAGGGTTATTAATCATTCCATCCCGATTTCCATCAAAATCATCTTTTTTTCAAAATACATAAAAAGGAAGACCTGTTTAAAACTGCAAGCCTTCCTTTTTCTAATGCTTGCTTATTTAGCATTTGTATATCCAGCCGTTATTTGACCAAACAAGCCAAAGATCCGAAAACCTAAGGCATCTTTTGTCAAATAAGCCAAGTCTCTAAAAACCTCAGGCTATTATTAGCCAAGTTAGCCAAAACCCAAAGGGCTCAAGCATCATCCAACCATTTTCCCTGCGGCAAATACGAACAGGATGCCGATTACTGCGCTCAAGGCAACATAGATAAGGGCGACCCCTGTACTGCCTCTCTCAATGAGCCCTTCCGTTTCCAGGGCAAAAGAGGAAAAGGTCGTAAATCCACCGCAGATCCCGACTTTCAGGAAGACTGTAACGTGCGGGTTCAGGATTTCTTTTGCAGCCAGCGCGGCTACAATCCCGATCACGAAAGAGCCGATAAGGTTAATGAAAAACGTTTTAACCGGGAAACCGCTTTCCGGGCTCACCGGGAGGAGCGTCAAAAGGTAGCGCAGGACTGCCCCGATGGATCCGCCGGCTCCTACCATCAAAATATCAATTACAGTAGACATGATTATTTTCCTTTCCCTTTCATAACTTATATGGTGATGGAGAAAGCCATAGCCCTATGCGCATGGAGCGATTTTGCATGACTCTCTAACTGGCAGACAAAAAAAGACTCCTGCCTGTCCTATCTAACAGGCAGAAGTCATCAGCATCTTAGCGGTTTAGAGAAAATCTCCTGGAAGACTTCATTTCCAGCTTTTTATCCTACTATCGAATTGCAGATTTTTCAAGCCTGTATTTGCACTGCCGGCCAGCCCGTCCTGGCTCTTCTCAGAAACTTCCATACCGGCTTATGATCCTGCCTCAAACTATTCTGAGAAATTCTCAATGCGGGCTGGTCTATTTTTCTCAAATAATTCTGAGTATTTTTCCTGCAGCCCTGTTCACCCTTTTTCAAACAGTTCTGAGAAAAACTCCCTGGTCAAAGGAGCGTCCTTTCGAAACCCTTCCGGGGCAGACGCTTCACAGCTGATCCTGCCATCATAACCAATTTTTCTTAATACCTCCGCAAAGCCCTGGTAATCCGCTTCCTGCAGGACCTTCGGGAAAAACCGCCCATTGGGATTTGCAAAATGTACATGGCGCAGATATTCTTTCCCATCCTGGAGGAGGTCGCTGGCCGGCTCCCCTTCTTCTGTCATCTGGTAGAGGTCAATCAATACACGGACATTGGGGTCATCCACATCTTTTGCCAGCCGGACTCCTTCCTTAAAGTTATTGACCAGGTTGCATTCCGCTTTCCGGAGCGGCTCGATCACAATCAGGATCCCATGCTGCCCGGCAAGCACGCCCAGGTCTTTCGTCAGTTCTACCAGCTGCCGGTAGCCCTTTTCGATCGGAAAGCCTTCCGGTACCTTTTTTGCCCCGCCGCTTCCAAATGCCACATACTTTGCGCCAAGGTCCTGCGCACGCCCCAATGCCCGGTCCGCATAGCTGAGGGCTTTCTCCGGATCCGCTTCCTCTCCGGTCAATCGTATAGAAGCCGGGAAAAAATTATTACATCCGTCACAGGGGATGCCCACTTCCAGAAGCTGGTTCCGGATCTGGTCAAAATCATCCTCTGAAAGGTCCATCATCTGGGACAAAGGCAGTTCCGCATAGTCGAAGCCGGAATTTTTCAGTTCCGCAATCCATTCTGCACCTGTCCCATCCGGTTTTGTGGAAACCATGTTTAAGCAGCACCCAAATTTCATTTTATTTTTCCCCCCCCTAAGAACTGCAATCCGCCTGTCCTGCCCTTAGCAGCATATAGCTATTTTCCTGCGGATAGCATACAATATTTTATATCATAATAAAACCAGGCTGGCTGCCGTTCTCCTGCGCAGCTTTATGATGATAAGGATTTTACACACGATATGGAAAAAACAGCACTAGATGCCATCCTGCAGTTACGCCATGAGCTCCACCACCATCCGGAGCTTTCCCTGCAGGAGAAATGGACAAAAAAACACTTGATGGAATTTATACAAGGCCACACAGACTTTGAAGTGGTGGACCGGGGCGCGTGGTTTTACGCGGTAAAATATGCGGAAAAAAGTGCTGACAGCCCCATCGCCTTCCGGGCAGATTTTGACGCCCTGCCGATCCGGGAAGCTTCCGGCGTCCCTTACGCTTCCGCCTGCGATGGCAAAAGCCACGCCTGCGGGCATGACGGGCACAGCGCGGCACTTTGCGGGCTGGCAATGGAGCTTTCCCACAAGCCCCTCCAGCGGGATGTCTATTTGATCTTCCAGTATGGGGAAGAAATCGGCGCCGGAGGGAAAGTGTGTGCGCAGCTGATCCCGGAAAAGGGGATTTCAGAAGTATACGCTTTCCATAATTTAAGCGGCTACCCGCAAGGCGCCATTGTCATCCGGGAAGGGCTGACACAGCCCGCATCCAAAGGGCTGACGATCCGTCTAGAAGGCAGAACCAGCCACGCCAGTGACCCGGAGCAGGGCAATAACCCTTCCCTGGCAATCGCGGAACTAGTGGTTGAGTTACACGACCTGCTCCGGCAGCCCCACGAAGGCATGGTGCTTGGGACAGTCGTAAATATCGAAGTTGGCACGAAAGACTTCGGCGTTTCCGCCGGAAGCGGCGAATTGTCCATGACCCTGCGGGCAGAGCAGGAAAAAGAGCTGGAGGAATTGGAGCAGGCCCTCCGGGACAAAGCCGCTGAATTTTCTAAAGAATATGGGCTGAAGGCTTCCTTTACCATTTCAGACCCATTCCCGGAAACGCGGAATAACCACGAATGCCTGGAGAAAGTCCGCCGGGCTGCGGCATCCCTCGGAAATACGGTCATTGAAATGCAGGACCTTTGGCGTGCTTCGGAAGATTTTGGCTGCTACACGAAGCAGTGCCCCGGCGCAATATTTTACCTCGGAAATGGGGAGGATTACGCACCGCTCCACACCAGCAGGTATGACTTTAACGACCGGAACGTGTCACGGGCAGTGGATATGTTTTTGGAGATATTAAAGAAACCTGCCCTTCCGAATCCATAAATAGAAATGTGAGGGGGATTTTTCCTCATTTAAAATTGAATTGTTAAAAAAAAGGCTTTTCTTTTCCAATGTATATCATAAGGAGGTACCTGCTTCAGGGAAAGAATTCTTTACGATGTACTTGCCGCATTTGTCCAAGGGACTATTTCGTATGCGCCTCTGTCCATAAAACAGGACCGGAAATACATTGCATGCCGAAGTAAAAACAGTTATAATATGATGTAAGTATAATTATTACGTTAATGGGTATCTATTGTGATAGCAGGAAAAGGAGGCTTTATGGATCAAAAAAGGATGCCGGTGATTTTTTCCGGCCATGGCAGCCCGATGGTTGCTTTGGAACACAGCAGCATTACAGAGGGGATGGCAAAAACGGGGGATTTCGTGCTGGAAAACTATGGCACTCCCAAGGGAATCCTTGCCATTTCCGCGCACTGGTATGCGGGCGGGACATATATCCAGAGTTCGCCGGAGCCCAGGCAGGTTTTCGATATGTACGGGTTCCCGGATGAATTGTACCAGGTCTCCTACCATGTCAAAGGGAATGCCGAGCTGACCGAAAGCGTGAAATCCCTTTTAGGGGACGCGGTCTCCGTAAACAATTCCTGGGGCATCGACCATGGGACCTGGACCGTGCTGGTCCATATGTTCCCCAAAGCGGATATTCCAGTAGTGCAGCTTTCCGTCAACCGGAACCTTACCACGCAGAAAATTTATGAGCTGGGGAAAAAACTTTCCGCCCTCAGAGACATGGGCTATCTGATTTTAGGCAGCGGCAACACCGTCCACAACCTGATGCGGGTGGAATGGGAAAATCCAAATGGGACGCCGATGGCGGTCCGTTTTAATGAATTCATCAATGACGCTGTATTAGGCGGGGATATCGAATCCATCCTTAATTACAAAAATATCCCGGACGCTTCCTACGCGGTACCGACGCCGGACCATTTCCTCCCGCTGATCTACTGCCTGGGTGCAGCCGAAGGGGACTCGGTACGGGTCTTTAACAATGTCTGCAACCTGGGATCCATGGCCATGACCGGGTATCTTTTTGAGTCGAAGGAATAATCGACATAGAGAACCAACTCTGAAAAGCCATGACATTTCCATCTGCACTTGACTAGGAAGACCATGCCATTCCCAGCTGTATTCATGTAAAAATGCAGCCTGCGAAATACGGAATAAACTTCAAAAGAGCCCGAGACGAAAAACGTTCCGGGCTTTCTTTCTGATATATCGCAAGGAGGGACCCGCTCCAATGGGAAGATTCTTTGCGATACACCAGCCGTATCGTCCTATGTCATCGCCTGGCAAGGCGATAACATAGGACGCACCTTACGCAAAGCATGATCTTTTATGTCGCGGTTCTCCTTAAGGACGATTGGAATACGCCGTCTGTCCCGTCAGTGGCATCCATGCCCGCAGGTTCCTGCTTCATGACCGCAGTTCCCGCCATGGTGTTCCCCATGATGGTCACATTTGACATCTTCCTGGTAATCCAGTTTCCCGGCAAGGAAGTTTTGAACTACTGTATCCGCAGCTCCGGAGCATCCGCCATACAGCTTGATGCCTGCCTCGGAAAGAGCCATCTGCGCCCCTCCGCCGATGCCACCACAGATCAGCACATCAGCATCTAACGCCCGAAGCACTCCTGCAAGGGCTCCATGTCCCTGGCCATTGGTGCTGTACACCTGGGAATCTTTGATTTTCCCGTCTTCTATATCAAAAACCTTGAAAAATTCTGTCCTTCCAAAATGCTGGAAAACCTGTCCTGTGGAATTATCATAAGTTACCGCAATCTTCATTTTGTCTACCTCCCTAAAATCTGTCAGCCCGCCTCTTCTTGGTACTGACTTTACAATCCATCTGCAGCATCCAAAAGCAGAATCATCTGAATACTCCACGTTGCCACCGCAGATGCGGATGCTTTTCCCATCCACCAGCGCATCTGCCACTTTTTTATGTGCCTGCCGGATGATATTCTGTGCCGTAGTCCGCGCTACATGAAGCCTTTTGGCACATTCCGACTGGTCCAGTCCTTCCTGGTCCATCAGGCGGATGGTCTCCAGTTCGTCCAGTGTCAGCTCCACAACAGGTTCATCTTGATTCATTCGCCCTTTTGAATCCGCAGCATCTGGCTGCTCCACACATCTTGATGCGTATCCTGAACCCATCCGGCTGGCATTTTTTATGGCACCTGCTTCTTTTTCTTCCGCCATCTTTTCTTCAGAGGGACCGGCCAGCCTGCCTGTACCGGACTCTTTCCCTCTCTCTCCGGCTTTTTCTGGACCAACCGTTCCCGGATCTTCTTCCGGCTCTGCCCGGAAAAACCTGCAGCCCGGCAGCTGGTAAATTGTCCTTTTTCTCTGCGGCCTTGGCATTTCGTCCTCCTCTTATTATTGGCATATGCCATTAACTACAATATAAACTCCCAGCCAGGAAAATGCAAGCCATTACTATTGCAAGCGGCTATTTATAATTGTATATAGCTTGCTTTTCGTACACAGGTTACGGTACCATGAATTGAAAGGACAGACGTCGCATTCCGAATCGTTCTTCGGGCGATGAAGCTGGTACATCATAAGGAGTCCTCCCGCTGAGGCGGGTTTCTCCTTACAAAATATATTTGAAGGATAATAAATGACAGCATCTGCCATAGGCCTTTTCAATAAGCATATAGCTGGCTCAAGTACGTGAGTTTTCCCAAAGCATATAAAAGGCTTTTATAGGGGGATTTATGAAAACAGATGACATAATCGAAAAATCTATTTTCCTCATAATGGAATACTACAAGAACAACCTGCGCCCGCTTTTTGAAAACCTCGGTGAAGACGTATTATGGATCGGTCCCGCAGAGAGGCAGCAGATCCGTGGCAGGGATAACCTGGTAAAAGCTTTTTCCGCGGAAAAGCACCAGCTGAAATTTACCATGGGCGACATCAAGGCGGTTGCAATTTCTCCTCACGCCAGCGTGAGGGAAGTCCTGCTGCACTATGATATTTACACGCATTATCCCAGCGGTAATACAGACCTGCACGACCAGAGGCTGCATTTAACCTGGCGCGAGAGAAGGGCAAAAGCAGGCTTCGAAAAAGCATACCGGCCGGAAATTGTCATGATCCATATCAGCAACGCTTGGAAATATGACACCCGGGATAAAATCTATCCGGTCCACTATGAAAATGTGCCTTCCCGGCCTCTTGTCCATCCCCATCCTGAAACCTGGGTAGTCGTAAAAGGTACGGACATGAGCATCCACCGTATCGCGGCAAGCCATATTTTATATATTGAAACCGTCAAACATTCCTCCCGGTTCCTGGTCCACACCAAAACCGGCACGATCATGGCAATCGGCACCTTGCGGGATATGGAAAAAAACTATCTCGGCATTTTCATCCGGATACACGCCAGCTATCTGGTGAACCCTTCCTATGTAGAAGAAATCCGGCGGTTTTTCGTCATTTTATCGGACGGGACACAGTTGCCTGTCCCGGAGAAGAAATATATGCAGGTGAAAAAGCATCTCCTGGAGGATGATATAGGAAGGAGCTGAAGCAAAAACCGCATGTGGCAACCTGGCTCCTTCATACCATAAAAAGCAGAGGCATTGTGCCGGAAAACAAAACGATTGGATTTTCCCATCTTCGACTGTCAGAGACTGTTTCAAAGTCTGTGTAAACTCAAAATTACTAACGTAAGATAAGTTGATATATCTGTGGCCAGGCGGTCATTTCATGCCATCCTAACCTTAACAGCATTGTAACGTAAGATTATTACATGTCAATATGGGGATTCTCTTTGGTTTTG
>CADBRV010000112.1 GCA_902797185.1 uncultured Lachnospiraceae bacterium | reverse complement strand
GAATGGAAAAAATTGATGAACTGGCCCACCGTCAGCGCGGAAATGACAGTTGCCAGGCCGACCCCCTTGAGCCTTCCGAAGAACAGGAAGGACAGGGCTACGGAGATCAGGATCAGCGTCACGTCAAAGATGACCTTCACCGTGCCGAAGCGCTTCCCGGAAACCTCGGACAGGGCGTTCACCACGCCTTCGCCCGGTACAAGGAGCACGTCCGGCGCCACCTCCACCGTGATGCCGAAGCCCAGGATCGCGCAGCCGGCCAGGGCGCACAGGACCCGGAGCCAGAAGGTATCCGGTTCAAAGCCTGACAAAATCCCCATGCTGACATCAATCAGGCCGCTGAAGACCACATTAACCAGGATCTGCAGGTATTGGATCGGCGGGAATTTTTTCCGCAGGAGCCCTGCCTGCAGGAAAATGAATGCCAAATTAATCAGGAAGCTCCAGGCACCGAAACTCAGTGTCGTGAATTTCAGGCTCAGCACGTATGGCACGCTGGAAATCTGCGAGGTCCCCATCGCGCTTTTTGTAATAAAAGAAATCCCGAAAGAATTGACGGCCACCCCGATGAAAAACATCAGGTACCGTTTGATTGTATTGCCCATAAACCTTTTTCTCCATAACTAAGACGTCTTCTAAATTTTAACATCTCGCCCGAAATCCTCAAGGAAAACCAATAATCCCGCAGAACTGTGCCCTGGCCTAAGCTTGCCTCGGCGTCTTGCAACTGCCTCTTTCAAGCGATATGATAAATCCGATGGAAAAACATACTTTGCTAACAGAAAGGCGCATGAAAAATGGAACTGCATTACGGGAGCCCGGAAAGCATGGAAGGCCGCACGGAGGCGGAAGTCCGCACCTACCGTTTCCTGGACAAGCTGGGGCTGGAATACTGGCAGACGGATCATGAAAGGGCCGCGAATACCATGGAAGACTGTGCGGAGGTCGACGCGGTCCTGGGCGCCACCATCTGCAAAAACCTGTTTTTATGCAACCGGAAGAAAACTGCCTACTACCTCCTGATGATGCCGGGCGAAAAGGTTTTCCGGACAAAGGAGCTGGCGGGACAATCCTCTCTTCCCCGTCTCAGCTTCGCCCATGAGGACAAGATGCTGGAATATCTGGACATCCATCCCGGCGCCGTCAGCGTCATGGGGCTGATGAATGACACGGAAAACCATGTGCAGCTTCTGGTGGACGAGGACATACTGAAAGGCGAATTTTTGGCCTGCCATCCTTGCGTGAACACCTCCAGCCTGAAGCTCCATACAAAGGACATCCTGGAAAAGTTTCTGCCGGCAGTCCACCACGACTATCTTGTCGTACACCTGGAGGGAAAAACGGAGGAATAAAAAATGGACGAGGTCAAACGAGAAGACGCCTGGGCGCTTCTTACCGAATACAACAAGGAGCCTTTCCACCTGCGGCATGCCCGCACTGTGGAGGCGGTCATGAAATGGTTCGCAAAGCAGCGGGGCTATGGGGACGAAGCGCAGTTCTGGGGCATCGTCGGCCTGCTGCACGACCTGGATTTCGAGCAGTTCCCGGAGGAACACTGCATCAAATCCCAGGAAATCATGCGGGAACATGGCCTTCCCGAACGGCTGGTCCACGCCACCGCAAGCCATGGCTATGGCCTTACGGTGGATATCCAGCCGGAGCATGAGATGGAAAAGGTCCTTTACGCGACGGACGAGCTGACCGGCCTGATTGGAGCAACGGTTCTGATGCTGCCTTCCAGGGATATTGCGGACCTACAGCTGAAAACCGTAAAGAAAAAATTCAAGGACAAGCGGTTCGCGGCAGGCTGCTCCCGGGACGTCATCCGAAACGGGGCGGAAATGCTGGGCATGCCGTTAGAGGACCTTTTATCACAGACCCTCCAGGCAATGCAGGATACCGCGGAAGAATACGATACGGACGATTAATCCCGGAACAGCTGGAACGTATAAAATTTTAAATACGCGCTTTCGCTGCTGCCCCACAGGACCGGGTGATCCGGCGCCTGCGTGCGGCATTCCACCTGGCGCAGGCGTACATGCGCGTCCCTTGCCGCCTCCCGGACTGCCTTTTCAAACAGCTCCGGCGTCATGAAATGGGAGCAGGAGCAGGTGGCAAGATACCCGCCGCTTTTCGTAAGCCGCATGCCGCGCAGGTTGATTTCCCGGTATCCTCTAGACGCCGCCTTGACGGAACTTCTGGATTTGGTAAAGGCCGGCGGATCCAGGATCACCACGTCAAACTGCCTGCCTTCTTTCTCCAGTGCCGGAAGCAGGGCAAAAACATCCGCCACCTGGTATTCCACCTGGCCGGAAAAGCCGTTGCGGGCGGCATTTTCCCCGGCCCTTGCGATAGCCGTCTCCGAGGCGTCCACGGAAAGCACGTGCCTTGCCCCGCCGGCCGCCGCGTTCAAGCCGAAGGAGCCGGTGTGGGTAAAGCAGTCCAATACGTCCGCGTCTTTGCAAAGCGGGCGGACCGCCATCCGGTTCCGCTTCTGGTCCAGGAAAAAGCCGGTCTTTTGCCCGTCTTTTACATCCACAAGGTAATGGATGCCATTTTCCGTAATTGGCACATCCGTATCAAAAGGCGCGGAAAGGAAGCCTTTCGCGCGGGGCAGCCCTTCCTTCTCCCTGACTTTTGCATCGCTGCGCTCATAAATCCCCCGTATCCGGATGCCGTCCTCCGCCAGGACTTCCACCAGCGCCTTCAGTACGACCTCTTTCAGACGGTCGATCCCCAGCGCCAGGGATTCTACCACCAGCACGTCTTCATATTTATCCACAGTCAGCCCGGGCAAAAAGTCCGCCTCGCCGAAGATGACCCTGCAGGAGGAGGTGTCGATGACGTGCTTTCGGTACTCCCATGCCGTACGAACCCGTTTTTTCAGGTTCACGTTGGAAATGGTTTCCTCTTCCGAGCGGGACAGCAGGCGCACACGGATCTTTGAACGGGAATTGTAAAACCCGCGTCCCAGGAAATACCCGTCAAAATCCAGCACGGAGAGGATGTCCCCGTCTGCGGCATCCCCCTTCTTTTCCGCAATCTCATTGTCATAGACCCAGAAGCCGCCGGCCTTCAGCGTCCGCCCTTCGCCTTTTTTCAGGATGACCGCCGCTTTCTTCGCCAGATCCCGTGTATCCCCTGTGTCGATGTCCGCCGACAGAATATCCCTCTGTCCGGAAATATCCTGGATATCGCCCATTTTCTTTCCTTTCCGCCTGTGGCCGCAGGCCTTTGCCCGGCCTTGACTGCCTGGTCTTGGCTACCTGGCTTGCCTGCCACGCCTTGGCCTGCCCGGCCTTGACTGCCCGGCTTGCCTGCCATGCCATGCTTTCCGTGCATTCGTTTTTTATCTGGATTTCCTTTATTATACACGGTTTTACCTGCATTTTTCCTCTTTTTAGCAAAGCCGTTGCCTCATCACAGAAAAGTTCCGCATAAGTGCCCCGATTGAAACAAAAAGAGAAGGGCGCCTGTTTTGTACCGTCCCAAAGCGCCAAGTTGTTAGCCTGGCTTTTTGAGGCGGCACATTCCAGACGCCCCCTAAAAAAGGGTTTCATAAGAAAGAAAAAGAGCTATTTTATTCCCCAAAACGGATCTTAATATAGGACTTGACCAGCTCCACGCAGCGGTTCCTGCCGATCCGGCCGCTGTTTAAGACCAGGTCGTAATTGGTCGGGTTCGTCCATTTTTTTCCGCCGGAATAATAGTTGTAATACTTCGCCCGGTAAGCGTCCGTATCCCGGATCAGCTGGTTGGCACGGCGCTCCGAGCAATGCATCTTCTCCATGATGGACTTGACGCAGGCGCTCCTGGGCGCTTCCACGTAGATGCTGGCCACGTTTCGGAAATCCTTCAGGATGTCGTCCGCCGCCTTCCCGATGATGATACAGCTTTCCGTTTTCGCCAGGCTCCGGATGATTTCCGCAACGATGTTGAAGAGGTTTTCATCCGACGTAAACCCGTTTTCATGGGGCTCGGTTATGGTTTCCAGAGGCGGCAGGCGGCGGAGGAAATTGGCGACGTACCGCCCGCGGATCCTCTCATCGGCATCCACGAACAGGCTTTCGTCAATCCCGCTGGCATCCGAAGCCATCGTAATCAGCTGGCGGTCGTAGCAGGGAATGCCCAGCTCCTTCCCCAGCTTTGTCCCGATTTCCTTTCCTCCGCTTCCGAATCCTCTTGCAATCGTGATCACATAATTACGCATGGCTTTTCCTCCCTGACATTTCATCACCCAAAGGTGATGAAGCAGGCCATGCCCGCACACAAAGTGCACATTTCGTTGGCACGGCTCTCCTAAGCTCCATCCTGCTGCTATGCCTTTTTGATTCCATCTTTTCTTCCTGGTCCCGGCAGGACGCCGGCCTCTTTTGAGCTATCTAAAATATTTTTATTAGCAGGCCGTGCTCCCGCGGGACCAGTTTCAAAGGTGGATGGCAATACAGCCTTTTCCCGGCATCTGGCTGCTTATACAGCCTTTGCTTTTATCAGTCTTCTTTATCTGCCTTCAGTACTGCGTTCAGCATGACGGAAGCGCCTTCCGTGCAGTGCTCCGGGGTGGAATACTCATCCTCGCAGTGGGAGAGGCCGTTCTTGGACTGTACGAAAATCATGGTTGCCGGAAGCACATATGCGGCGAACTGTGCGTCATGGCCGGCGCCGGAGTGGATGTACTGGTGGGAAACGCCCAGCTCTTCGCAGGCTTCTTTTACGTAGCCTACCAGGGGCTTGTTCCAGTAAACGGTATCCCTGTTCCACTGCTTTTCAATCTTGCAGGTGCAGCCGGCCCAGGTCTGCTTCTCGCAGCTCTTTACAATATCCATTACTTTATCCAGCACCTTCGGGTCTTCATGGCGGACATCCAAAGAGAAGTCAAAGTAATCCGGCACACAGGTATGTACATTCGGATGGCATTCTACTTCGCCGGTGGTATAAACCAGCTCCGGATAGCCCAGCTTGTCAATCTCGTCATGCAGGTAAGCAAGGGCTTCCGCAGCGGCAAGGAAAGCGTCTTTCCTCTTAGGCATCGGGAAAGTACCGGCATGGGTAGTCTGCCCATAGAATTTCAGCTTGTAGTTGAACATGCCCAGGACGCAGTCCACTACGCCGATGTCGTTGCCATTGTCTTCCAGGATCGGTCCCTGCTCGATGTGTGTCTCAAAATAGCATTTATAACGATCCGGGGAAAGGCGGTATTTCTTGTCACCCTGGTAACCGGATTTTGCCAATGCCTCCCCGAAAGTGCTGGTGTGGTCAAGGATGCTCTTGGAAGCCATCATGTCATCATAGCGGAAGCCGCTGCGGATCTCTTCCGGCAGGTAGTCGTAGCAGACAATGCCGGAGCACATCATAGCCGGCGGGTAAAGGGAGCCTTCCTCGTTGGTCCAGATCATGGCTGTGAGCGGATGTTTATGAGGGATATTTTCCTTTACAATGGTCGTAAGCACTTCCATAGCGGACATAACGCCCAGGATGCCATCGTAGTTGCCGCCGTTGCGGACGGAGTCTACATGGGAAGCCATGACGATACGCTTTGCGTCCGGATCGGAGCCCGGGATGGTTGCGTACATGTCACCTACATCATCGACCTCGATGGTGGCGCCGATGGCTTTCATCCTCTTTTCATATTCCTTCCTGGCCTGGATCGCTGCCGGGGACATGGAATAACGGGTAATCCCGCCGTGTCCGGCATCTCCATACTGTGAGAAGGTTTTAATCATGTCTGTCATTCTTTCCTGGCTGCATTTATACATAACTTCGCTTTCCTTTCTTTCCGGTGTTTCCCGGAAAACTGCCTTTTTTATTTTCTAAACAATGAACTGATTTTTATGGCCTTTCATCACCTGATGAGTGGTAAAGCAGGCCGTGCCATCGTATCTTGCACACGATGAATGCGGTCCCTTTTAAATGCCTATTTCAAATGGGCTTCGGAAAAAGCTTTCCTTCCTCACGACCTTTCCTCTCCTGCGTTTTCTGTCCGAAGCCGCGCGGTATCTTTCCCTTACGCGGTGGCTTCGGAACGCTCCTTTACCGCGGCTGTGGAAACCCTGGGACCGTTTGTAATAGCGCCCACCGGGCATACCAGCCTGCACAGATGGCATCCGGCGCATTTATTCGCGTCCAGCTTTGGCACCCTCCTGGCCGGGTCCATATGGATGGCCTGGTGCCCGCCATCGTAACAGGATACCTCGCACCTGCCGCATCCCACGCATTCCGATAACTGGAATTTGGGATAAAGGATGCTCTGGCGGTCCAGGTCCTCTGCCGGAAGGATGTTCGGCAGTGCCTTCCCTACCAGCCCTTCGGCGGAAAGGATCCCGCTGTCGGAGAGGTACCGGGTAAGGCCTGCGATTAAATCATCGATGATCCGGTAGCCGTACTGCATGACCGCGGTAGTTACCTGCACGGTGCCGCAGCCCAGTGCCATAAACTCTGCCGCGTCCCTCCAGGTCTCGATACCGCCCATCCCGCTGATGGGGACGCCGGCAAGCGACGGGTCCGCTGCCATCTCGGAAATAAACCGAAGGGCAATGGGCTTTACCGCTTTCCCGGAATACCCGCCTACGGAAGATTTCCCGGCAACAGAAGGGGATGAGGCAAAGGACTCCAGGTCGATGTTCATAACGCTTTTAATGGTGTTGATAGCTGCGATGCCATCCGCGCCGCCCCTCATGGCTGCCCTGGCCGGCACCCTCATATCGGTGATATTGGGCGTCATCTTCGCCAGGATCGGGAGGCTGGTGCCTTTACGCACTGCCCTGGTATATTCTTCTACCAGCTCCGGGTTAATGCCCACGTCACTGCCCATGCCTTCGCCTACCATCTGGGGGCAGGAGAAATTGCACTCTACCATGTCGGCGCCGGCCTCTTCCACTCGCTGTGCCAATACCGTCCATTCCTCTTCATTCCTTCCCATGATGGAAGCGATGACCACCTTTTCCGGATAATCCTTTTTGATCTTCCTAAGGAAGGCCAGGTTTTCTTCCAACGGATGGTCGGAAATCTGCTCGATATTCTTAAACCCGATGAAGGGGTTTTCTTCCTTGGAGAGCTGGGAAAAACGAGGCGAAACCTCCTGGGGGACGAACATGCCGATGGTCTTGACCGCCACCCCTGCCCATCCCATGGAATAGGCTTTTTCCACCATTTCCGCGTTGCTCCCGATAATGGAAGAAGAAAGGAGGAAGGGGTTTTCAAAGTGCACGCCGCAGAAATCAATGGACAAGTCCACGTCTTCCAGCGGTTTGAGCCCGCTCTTGAGCCCTTTCGCGTAATGCACCAGTTCCGGGATCCGGATGGCATCTGCCACCTTTCCCCGGGTGCATGCCTGCATGCAGGGCGCCGGACAGAAGGAACACCGGACGTTTTCCCCTTTCAGCTTTTTCGCTGCCCCCAACGGGTTTTCAAAACGGATCGACCGGATAATGTCGGAAACCGGGAGCCCGCACGTGCAGGCTTTGCTGCATGGAGCGTCTTCGCACAGGAAGCATTTCCCCGCTTCTGTTTTGACGCGCATCTCCTGATAAGCCATCCTGCCGCCTCCTTTCCATTACTCTTTTTCTTAGCTTCTTGGAACCCTCTTTACGAACTTGCCATCGCCGGGCTTGCCAACGTATTCGCCGTTGTCATAAACCAGCTTGCCGCGGAGGTAGGTCTGCAGCGGATAGCCGTGGAGCTTTTTGCCTTCCCAGATCGTATGGTCGTAATCGGAATGCATGTTGTTTACAGAGATCGTAAAGTCTTTGTCCTTGTCATAAATGACGATATCGGCATCCTTTCCTACGGCGATCGCGCCCTTCTGGGTGCATCCGAAGATCTTTGCCGGATTGGTGGAGCATACTTCTACGACTTTTTCGAAGGGGATCTTTCCGGAATTTGCCGCATCCAGCATGTAGGGATACAGGTTCTCGACGCCGGCGCAGCCATTGGGGATCTTGGTGAAATCATCCTTGCCCCAGTCCTTCTCGTAACTCTGGAACGGGCAGTGGTCGGTGGCCACAGTATCGATAAAGCCGCTCTTTAATGCCTTCCACAGCGCTTTGCGGCTTTCTTCGCCTTTCATTGGCGGGGAGCATACAAAATTCCTGCCATCCGGGCGCTTATAAACGTCACAGGTGAATTCCAGGTACTGCGGGCAGGTCTCTACATAGATCGGGGCGCCTTCTGTCTTTGCCTTCATGCAGGCTTCCAGGCCTTCCTTGTCTGCCATATGGACCAGGTAAACCGGGGTATTTAAATGGGATGCCCAGTGTACGACCCTCTTGTCCGCTTCGGCTTCGACGAATTCCGGACGGCTCATGTAGTGGTACCAGGCGGAAGTCTTGCCTTCCTTGAGGTACTGCGCAGTCCTAAGGTCAATCAGGTCCGGGTTCTCGGCATGGACATTGATCATGGCACCTAACTCTTTTGCACGAAGCAGGAGGGTTGCCAGCATGCCATCATCTACCATCATGCCTTCCTTCTTGTAAACCAAAAAGCACTTGAAACTGGTGATGCCCTGCTCTACCGCGTCTGCCATCTCGTCCAGGATCTGGCCGTCATTTAAATTGGTGATACAGCAGTGGAACGCGTAATCGCTGCAGGCATCTGTCTCGCAGATGGCTTTCTTGGAATGAACCAGCCCCAGGATGGTCTCGCCCTTGTGCTGTACCGGGTAATCAAAGATGGTGGTAACGCCGCCGCAGACGGCTGCCCTGCTGCCGGAAAGGTAGCTGTCGGCGGAAACCGTGCCGCCGAAAGGCATCTGCATGTGGGTATGGGCATCGATGGCGCCCGGAAGCACCAACTTGCCTGTGGCATCTACCGTCTTTTCCGCTTCAACCGGGAGGTTTTTCCCGATTGCCACGATTTTTTCCTTGTCTACCGCTACATCCGCTTCAAAGGAACCGGACGCGGTGACCACGGTCCCGTTTTTAATTAACAAGTCCATAAAAACGCCTCTTTCCTTAATTCCCCCGCCTCGCTTTATCAGCGGGGCGGGAATCTTTTGGATTTCAAACAGAATCCTTATCTTTCC
This sequence comes from uncultured Lachnospiraceae bacterium, assembly GCA_902797185.1. Classification (GTDB taxonomy): domain Bacteria; phylum Bacillota; class Clostridia; order Lachnospirales; family Lachnospiraceae; genus RUG14243. Next base: position 10,388 of record CADBRV010000112.1, on the reverse strand, counting down.
AGGTCTTTTCCTGGGGGGCTTTTCAGCTGCCCTGAAGGTAAAAGCCTTTTAAATGCATTGCGAAAGGCAAAAGCCTGACCCATCCTGCCAAAGCAGGGATGTTACTTCTCAAAATTCTCCGGTTTGTAAACCAGTACCAAGCCTGACCTCTGGAAGATCTGTGCAACTTCCAGCAGGTCCATGCCGCCTGCGTTAGCGGATGCCAGGTTGGTGACCCAGGTAACACCGAAATCAACGGTGCCATTGTTTACTGCGGTCGTCTCGGAAATGTCGCCGCCGCCGGATACGATGTTGACGTTCAGCCCTACCTCTTCGTAATAGCCCTTAGCCTGTGCTACGTAATAGCCCATGAACTGTGACTGGGGCAGCCATTTCAGCTGGATGGAGACATCGGTCTTCTCCGGCTTGAAGTTGCCGTCGGAAGCTTTGGCTGCTTCATAGTACTGGGTATCGCGGATATCATCCAAGGTCATGCTTTCCAGCTTGTCCTGTGCACTGGAGTCATCCAGCTGTGCATATTTCTTGGCCAGGTCCAAAGTCTGCTGCATGGAAGATTCGTTCATCTCGCCGATGTCGCCGCTGGCTACCGCGTTGCCGCTGGTATCGGTGGTGACCAGTTTGGCTACCTGCTCCGCCATGTATTTCTGATGGTCCTGGGAAACGGAGGAGCCTGCTTCATATACGATCTGTGCTGCTTCATCCGGATGCTCTACCGCGTACTGCCAGCCTTTCAGGGAAGCATACAGGAAAGCTTCTACGGTCTGCGGGTTTTCCTCGGCGAACTCTTTCGTACAAAAGATGTTATCTTCCAGCATTGCCACGCCTTCGTCGTTCATATCGATGATGCCGACGTCATCGCCGTAGCCATAGCCGCCATCGTAATCATTCTTTACCAGCCCCAGCTCGTTGTAGGTCATGGCAGATGCCAGGAGGATGGAATCATCATCAAAACCGTCCATGGTATAATCCTGGCTCAGGTAATCGGTGGGCAGATCGTATTTTGCCAGCAGGGCCTGGATTTCATATTCATTGCCCAGCCCCCAGTTGCCAACCTTGCCCTGCTCGGCAGCTTCCTTGATAATGTCTTCATTGGTCATTCCCGGTACTGCAGAACCGGAAGCGGATCCGGAACTGGTCGTGGCCGTATCTGCCGCAGCGGAAGCGCTGCTGGAAGAAGCGGATGTGCTGCCGGATGAAGAACTTGTAGAACCACCCGATGAGGAACTGCCGCAGCCTGCGAACAGCATTACTGCCATGGTGCCGGCTGTCAGGATACTGGCTGCTTTTTTCCATCTTTTCTTTCTCATAATTTATCCTCCTTTTTTCTGCCATGTGTGTGGTATGGCTTTTTCTATATCCAGATGAAAAAGGTAAACTCAGACCGGTTTAAACTTTTTCATCAGAATAGACTGTGCAAGCATCAGCAGGGCGTATGCCACAATGCCGATGATACAGGCGGCCGTTATATAGACCCATGCAATGGAATATTGGGATAAAACGATGTTCTCCCGGATCTCCCTGCCGACGCCTACGATGTATTCCGCGAAATACTCGCTGACGACTGCGGTCATGATGCTGGCCGGCACGGAAACCTTAAGTGCCGTAAAAATATAGGGGACGGAATTGGGAATCCGGAGCTTGAAAAGCAGCTTCCTCTTTGAGGCCGCGTAAGTGGCCATCAAATCTTCCGAATAAGGCTTTACTTCGGTCAGCCCCCGGTACGCGTTTAATGTCATGTCTGCCGCGCAGACCAGGGTGACGACTAAAATCTTGGATACCATGCTCCGTACACTGGCGGTGGAAGAAACATCCTTGGTCCAGTTGTTCATAACCGGTGCCAGTGCCGCGATGGGGATGGATGCGAAGGCGCCTACCAGGTACAGCCCGCCTTTTCCCATGTCCGGGAAGAAGGTTGCCAGGATGGCTACCACATATCCCAGGATGCTGCCAAACAAAAGCCCCAGGCCTGCTGCCTTGATGGTGGCTAAGGAATTGATCCATACCGCCGGCAGGTTCTGTGCGAACAAAGAAGCGATCTTCGTGGGAAGCGGCAGCGTAAAGACGTCTGTGCCGAACATCTTGTGCAGTACCTGCGTCTGCCAGAGGGCGAAAATGACTACGCCTAAAAGCACCGGCAGCACGATGGCGGACGACTGCTGGACTGCCTTGTTTTCCGACAATCTCTGAGCCAGGCTTTTTTTACGCTTTATTTTCGCTACAGGTTTGTGAAATGAGGTCTCTGCCATCTTCCTTCTCCTTTCTGTATTCTTTCCTTGCTGCTTTCATCGCTGCCCTGCGGTGCTTCTTCTCCAGACTGCGGCCGTTCCAGGCAGCCCGCTTTGCCGGGGAGGTGATAAATTCGATGAAGCTGATGAGGTAGGTACTGAAGATGCCGACGAAGGCACTGAAGAATACGATCAGCCAGAATACGTAAATGCTCATGGCATGTTTCAAAGACTGGGAAAGCATGCATCCAAGCCCGCCGTCGCCCTGCAGGGTATCTACCAGGATGGATGCGGTAACGGCCAGCGGCGCCGCGATTTTTAACCCTGTGAAAAAGTACGGGGAAGCGGCCGGGATCAGCACTTTGCCGTAAATCTGGTATTTCTTTGCCGCATAGGTGGCCATCAGTTCATAGCGTTCCTTGGATACGGATTTAAATCCTGCCAAGGTGTTATTTGCCACCGGATAGAAGCTTAAGATCGCCGCGATGATGATCCTGCTCTTGTTGATATCACCGGTGATGGCAAGCACGATGGGGGCAAGCCCTAAAACCGGGATCAGCTGGATCAGCATCAAGTACGGGAAAATCATTTTCTCAACTGCCTTGGACATCTGCATCAGCAGCGCGAAGACAAATCCTAAAGCCGCTCCTAAAAGGAACCCTCCAAACGCCCGAAGCAGCGTCGCCCTGGCGCTGGTAAGCACCACCATCGTGGCGCTCATGCCGCTGGAAACAGGCTTTGTGGAAAAGGCTGCCGCCAGGATCTGGTAAAGATGGGGCATCACGTTTTCCGGCGTCCGTTTGGTTACCGCCACCACGCTGGCCCCGACTTCCCAAGCCACGATAATGAATAAGATCCAGAACAGGACTTGGAACCATTTCTGCTTTGTGAGAGGCACTTTCTTCATTTCCATTAAAGACTCCCCCCTTCAAAGCTGTCCCTTACCTGCCTTACCAGCTCGTTGAACTCCGGCGTCTCTCTCATGTCCAAAGTCCTCGGTCTTGGAAGGGTGATGTCTACGATGGCGCTGAGCCTGCCCGGATGGGGCGAAAGCACGCAGACACGGTCGGAAAGGAATACGGCTTCCTGGATGTTATGGGTTACGAAAAGAATGGTTTTATTGGTCTTGCTCCAAATCCGAAGAAGGTCTTCGTGGAGCTTTTCCTTGGTAAATTCATCCAGTGCGGAAAACGGCTCGTCCATTAAGAGGATGTCCGGCCGGATGCCTAATGCCCTGGCGATATTTACCCTCTGCTGCATGCCGCCGGAGAGCTGTCCGGGGTAATGGTTCGCGAAATTGGTAAGCCCTACCATTTCCAGCATTTCATCTGCCCTCTTGCTGCGCCGCTCCTTGGTCTGGTACATCATTTCCAGCGGAAGCTCTACATTTTTCTTTACGGTCCTCCAGTCGAAAAGCACCGGCTGCTGGAACACGAACCCGAATTTCTGTGCCATCCGGATCTCCCGGGGCGTCTTGCCGCCGACCTTGATCTCGCCCTCTGTGGGCTCCTGCAGGTCCGCGACACACCGGAGCAACGTGGTTTTTCCACATCCGGAAGGTCCCAGAAGGGAAACAAATTCACCTTTGTGGACAGTAAGATTTACATTGGTAAGTGCCTGTACGTCATTGCCTTCGTTATCCTGAAAAGTTACGCCAAGATGATCGACTCTGATTTCTACTTCTTTGGATTCCACGTCCATTGTCTGTGCGCTTCTCTCCATTACTGCATTTGCCATCGTCATTCGGCCTCCTCCCTAACTCACTCTTGATCCTCTCTCAAACCAAAAAACAGGACCTGGCGGGCGTTTCCTTCATGACGCCTTTGCCATGTCCTGTTTGATCTGATGTATGCAGTATAAAGCGGATAGGGTCCTGCCACAATGATCTGTGGCACAAAGTTTTTTGTGCTATGGCACATTCTGAAAATGAATCATTCTGTCCGAAATGTCAGAAAGCTTTTTATTGGAAAATATGCCCACCGGAAATACAAGGGCAGCCTTTCGGACAGATCCGGTACGGCACGCGCCAGTGGCGGGCTGCCAGCCGCTGGCTGCGTTAATCCGACTGGTCGGATCCCAGGCTGCAGTAATCCGGCTGGACGGATCCCAGGCTGCGGTAATTCGGCTAGACGGATCTCAGGCTGCGGTAATCCGGCTGGACGGATCCCAGGCTACGGTAATTCGGCTAGACCAGCCATTGGCAGCGGTAATTCGATTGGGCAGGCCGCCGGCAGTGGAAAAGGCAGGGCATACAGCTGGCCGCTGAATACAAAAAGCATCCTGCTGCCGCACCAGGAAATGAATACCTCTCGTGCAGAAGCAGGATGCTTTTTGGTTTTATTATTCTTAATTGAAGGAATGAAACGGAATGATGTGCCACGCCATCCTAATTTGCACTCCGTGCGAGACGTGGCCTAGATCATTGCCCTGCGGGCAATGACATTATCTGGGGTGATCTACGCCATTCCAGTTCGCGCTCCGCGCGAAGGCGTGGCCTGCGTCATTGCCCTGCGGGCAATGACATTTTACAAATCATAAATCTCCTGGTACAGCTTCTCGCAGTCCTCCGCGGTAACCGTTTTCCAGCAGTTGCCCGGGCTTCCGGAAGCTATGGCATCCTTTGCCATCTTCGGGATTGCGATAGAGAAGGCTTCCTCCTCAATACCATATTCCCGAAGGGTCGGGATCTCGCATACCTTTACCAGCTCCGCGATGGCGTCCATCAGTTTTTCAGAAGCAGCCTCATCGGAATCCCTCTGGGCTGCCACGCCGGTAAGACGGGCAAGGGAGCCGAACCTTTCATACGCGCCATCCAATACAAACCTAAGGCACTTGTCGATCAGCATCGCGTTGCTCCTGCCATGTGCCACATGGAACAGGGCTCCGATCGGACGGCTCATGCCATGCACGATGGTCACGCTGGAATTGTTGATGCAGACGCCTGCCAGGTAAGCGGCAACCGCCATCTGCTCCCGGGCTTCATAATCCCATCCGTCTTTATAAGCCCTCGGCAGATATGTCAGGATCCGGCTGACAGCCGAAACCGCGTACGGGTCCGTAAACGGCAGCGCCTTTTTGGACGTATACGCTTCCACCGCGTGGGTCAGTGCGTCCAGCCCGGTGCAGGCTGTGACGCTTTTTGGCATATCCACGGTAAAAGCCGGGTCTGCGACTGCCAGCTTCGGCACCAGGATATCCCCTTTGAGAAGCATTTTGATATCTGTCTCCGGGTCTGTGATCACCGTAAATTTCGTGGCTTCGGAGCCGGTGCCTGCGGTCGTCGGGATCGCTGCCACCGGCGGGATTTGCCCTGTGATTTCTTTCCCGTTCAGCTCTGCCAGGGGCACTTCCTGTACTGCCATCGCTGCAATAGCCTTGGCAGAATCCAGCGGGCTGCCTCCGCCAATGCCGATCAGGAAATCACAGCCTTCTTCCTTATAAAGCCTTACGCCATCCATCACCATGGGCACCGTAGGCTCGCCGGTAATGCCGTCATAGACACTGTAACCAATCCCGCCTTTTTCCAGAACCTCTTTGAGGCGCTCCATCATCGGGGATTTGCCTACATGTTTTCCTGTTACGATCAGTGCCTTTTTCCCAAAGGACTGGAAATAAGGCAGGGCTTCCTCCAGTGCGCCCTCTCCAAACAGGGTGTCCGCCGGGGTTGCAAAATGTGCCATGAGATCCCTCCTTTACTCTCTTTTCTAAGGAAAGAAATGCTTTTGTGGTAAAAAGCTGCCCCTCCGGATGGCGGCCGGCCGAAGCAAATCAGAAGTTCGCGCCTTTGCCTTTCATGCAACCGCATTTCGGGAAAAAACGTATCCTCCAGGCCGGCTGCCATCCGCGGGACATGCCCTGCAAAGCTTCCTCCAAGCTTGTAAATGACTGCTTTTCTACTATTAAATCATAGTTTCATCCACGATGGTAAGCACTTCGTCCATCTTTGCCATTTCTTCCCTGATCTGATCTGCCGTAATGATCAAAGGCGGTGCCACCAGGATCATGTTTTCATGGCCAAAGGTCATAAAGCCCCTTTCCTTCAGAAGGCCAAGGATCCTGGAGCGGATCCCTTCCGGATCTTTCCCGAAGGGCACGATGGGCTCCCTGGTCGCTTTGTCCTTTACCAGCTCCAGGCTGGAGAACAGGCCGATGTAACGCACATCGCCGACGCAGGCATGCTTTTCCTTCAGGGATTCCAGGATTTCTCCCAGCACTTTGCCTACTTCCTGCACATGCTCCTCGATATGGTGGTCCAGGTAATAGTGGACGCAGGCTACGCCAGCGGCGCAGGCAAGAGGATGCCCGTTGTAAGTAAGGCCACAGGAAAGTACATGGTCGTCAAAATAAGAAGCAATCTCCTTGGAAACCACGACGCCGCCCAGTTGGACGTAGCCGCAGGTAACGCCTTTGGCAAAGGTCACGATATCCGGCTTCACGTCAAAGTTCTGGAACGCGAACATCTTTCCGGTCCTGCACCATCCTGCCATGACTTCGTCGCAGACCATCAGGATGCCGTACTTGTCGCAAAGCTTGCGGACGCCCGGCAGGTATCCTTTCGGCGGGATGATGATGCCGTTGGTGCCGGTGATGGTCTCCATGATGATGGCTGCGATGTTGTCCGGGTTTTCATACAGGATCTGCTCTTCCAGCATTTTCAGGCAATACTGGGTATATTCTTCTTCTGTAAATGGCAGGTTGTCCCTGTAGCGGTACGGGTCACGGAATTTGATAAAGCCCGGTACGCCCGGTTCCAAAGCAAAACGCCTCGGCTCGCCGGACAGGTTGCCGGCTCCGAAGGAGGAACCATGGTAAGAACGGTACCTGGAGAAAATCTTGTTGCGCCCGGTATACATCCTGGCGATCTTGATGGCGTTCTCGTTGGCGTCCGCGCCGGCATTGGTAAAGAATACCTTTCCCATGTTGTCCGGCATCAGTGAAATGATCAGCTCCGCCAGGTCCGCCCTGTCTTTATCCGCGTATGCCTCGCTGATAAAAGCGTAGGAATCCAGTTTCTTACGGATGGCCTCATTGATTTCCTTGTTTCCATATCCCACGTTCATGTTGACGTGCATGGAAGACATATCCGTGTACCGGTTCCCGTCATAATCATAGAGGTAAATATTGTCACAGTGTTCAATTGGAATCGGCTGCAGGTTCTTCTGCGCGTTCCATGACTGCAATACATACTTTTTCTGTTTTTCCTGAATTTCCCTGCCAATCTCTTTCATATGCACTCCGCACCTTTCCCGGCCTTCCAGGGCATTTCTGAATCCCCGCACAAAAAACGACCGCATTCATGCTTCCTTCACTTACCCTTTTGCTCTTGCATCAGCACCCTGCTGATACCCGTTATTATAGGAATGGCGCGGGCTTCCTACAATGAGCCGCCGCCCAAAAAGGATTGTGCCGTGGCACAGAAAAAGAGGTTGGCGCGCCCTCTTGAAACGGCTCTCACAGGCAGATAAAGCCCTTCCGCACAGACAGCCAAAATTGTATTGCCACCCTGTCCATAAATTGTGTTAAGGTATCAAAAAGCCTTGTTCGATGGGAATGCTATTAATATCCTTGGGATGAGCAATAGGGCAATACGGGGCTGCCATAGCATGAGGCTAATCAGCCAATCCTCATGCTTGTAACAGGATGAATCGAAATTCCTTTATCTCATAGATGGGGATTTTCTTTCATGGAAACGATAGGAATGGAGATAAACAGATGCGGATTGCTTTAGCACAAATGGAAATGAGTGAAAACGAGCAGGACAACCTGGTCCACAGCCTTACGCTCCTGGAAGAAGCGGCGGCAGGCGGGGCGGACCTGGTGCTTTATCCGGAAGTACAGCTTTCACCTTTCTTTGCCCAGTTTCCCGGCAACACCGGCGGATGCTGCGGCGGGGCGCAGGGACCGAGGGCGCTGAAAGCAGACGATCCTGCCCTTTCTTCCGTGAAGGAGCTGTGCCACAGCCACCGGATCATGGCTTCCCCGAATTTTTATTATGAGGAAAACGGGAAAAAATATGATGCCAGCTTCTTGATCGACAAAGACGGGCGGCAGCTGGGCATCCAGAAAATGGTGCATATCGCCCAGGTGCCGAAATTCTATGAGCAGGATTATTACACCCCATCGGACGACGGGTTCCATGTGTTTGATACAGAATTCGGACCTATGGGCGTCGTGGTCTGCTTTGACCGCCATTACCCGGAAAGCATCCGCTCCGAAGCCGTCATGGGCGCGCAGCTGGTACTCATCCCCACTGCCAATATCAAATCTGAACCAAATGAACTGTTCGAACAGGAAATCCGTGTCCAGGCATACCAGAGCGAATGCTTTATCGCCATGTGCAACCGGGTAGGAAAAGAAGCAGGCGTGCATTTTTCCGGCTTCTCCATCGTGGCCGGACCGGATGGGGAAATCATCGCCAAGGCGGGTCCGGAAGAAGAGCTGCTCTTCGCGGACATTGACCTGTCTGAAGCAAAGAAAGCAAGAGAAGAGCGCCCGTACCTGTCACTGAGAAGGACGGAGTTCTACAAGTAAAGAATTCCAAAAAATCCAGCCTCATTTTGAGCCGGTCCTGGACGACACGCCAGATGCCGGGAAAAGGATGCTGGATTTTTCTTTTGTATCCTTCTGACGCATGGATCCTACGAAACTGGATGTTCCTTCTATTGCTGACGCGTCGGTATAAGAAGCTGGGACCCTTTCTACTTTCGTGCCTTGAGCGCCTTCCGAAGCCCTTTGAATTTTTCCTTCCATCCCTCCGAAATCCGAAACGAATCGCAGATCTTCTGGATGGCTTTCCCGTTGATCTTATATTTCATCCCGTTTTCCGGCATCCAGCGGTAAACCTGATCCGGCTCGTCCACCGCAAGTTCCGCGGCCAGCCAGGCTTCGCCCATCTGCACGTAATAATGGTCGTCGTCCTTCATCAGCGGAAGAAGTTCCTCCGCGTGCCCTTTTCCAAGCCTCCCGATAAACATGACATATCCCCATCTCCGGATAAATGGATCATCGGATTTCACATAATTTTTCGCATTGGACAGTGCTGTGTTAAAATCCAGGTCCGCAACATAGCCAATCAGCCCGTCTGTATGCCACCAGTCGTCAAATAACAGGTTCTTGTTGATAAAAGCCAGCCGGTCTTCCACATTTTCGATCTGGTCCAGGGACACATAAAAATAGATGCGGTGAAACTGCTGCTCTGTCAGCACATATTCACGCAGGGCAGACACATCGGCTCCCGCCTTTACATATCGCTTGATCAAGGCATCCACATCCCTTGTTTTGTAATCTTCCGGGAGGGTATCGATATCTGCCTGCACTTGTTCTCTTGTAAGAATCATTTTTTCTGCCATAAATTTATCCTGTCTGCCATGCCAGCTTTCATGAGAAGCGCATTCGTTGCTAGTAGAACGAATCACACCTCACACTTCTGAATAGCACAAAAAGCGGATTGCAGGCTACAACGCCTGGCACCGGCATAGCCTGTCATGTGATCGTTTACACTACTGTGTGATAGCTCAGGTTCCCTTCTTGCAGGGTTCATTTTTTACTATTTTCTACAAGCCTCTGGTACATCTTCATCAGCTCTGCTACACAATCTGACTCTGACATATGGGTAGAAAATCCATAAGCCTGAATGATTCACCGAGGCTGGGATTTCCCAAAACCACGGGTGAAATCCTTTGAAAATCGTATCATGATTTTTGAAAACGAGTTATCCGCATATAAATGGGCGCACTGATAGGCCTGTCTACAATGCAGGTGACCGATTCAAAAATCAAGGTTCGCTTATGGCGGCATAGCCGCCGGTAACTGTTATTATTCCATCAGTGGAGCAGGTTTTAATGCCCTTATGTTTGCCAGAGTTTCGAAGAACCCTTCCTTATAAGGGCTGCTGCTGCACAGCTTGAATGTTATATATCCCGCTGAATGCACCCCCCTGGCGGCAATCTTCCGCAGCTTCAGCCTGATGGCATCGATCCGCAGCTTTCTCATCTTTACGGACAGAACCCTCATCCATCCTGTTCCAAAACCTTGACAGGGTTGGCTGGGAAGCAAGTACTTCCTTCCGAAGGGGCTGTGTAAATACAGGCTCATTTGTCAGTTCATCTGCGCAGTCATCTTCGAAATATGCGGCAATGATTTGGAAGATAACCTGCAAGAGAT
>CADBRV010000111.1 GCA_902797185.1 uncultured Lachnospiraceae bacterium | reverse complement strand
TTATTTTACTCATGTATTTTACGGTTATCAATATTTTGGACGAAATTGATCAAATTTCTTGAATAAAGTCCAGTATGGTGCTTTCCGTAATCGCAAATGCCGCCGCATAATCCTTTTCGGTTGTAATCGAAAGGTGGAAGGTATCTCCCCCCGCCTTTTTTAAAATCTGCCCTAATTCTTTTGTAACAGAAACATAGGGCGACTCGTCAGGGGCATCCAGCGTTTCAATGATGCGCCAGTCAAAAGCCTTTTCAGCGGTAAGATGCCCGAGTGCTTTAAATACGGCTTCTTTCGCCGCGAAACGCGCGGCATAATATTCCGCCTGGCTAGGTCTGTCCGCGGCAGCTTTTCTTTCCGCGTCTGTAAAAAGGCGCCTTTAAAAATTTTTCAAAAAGATGTAATAAAAATGATGACATAATAATTGGAAGATGATATATTACAACCATTAGATGAAACAAAACAAATTACAACAAAGAAAACAGAGCAACAGAGAAACAAAGCAACAAAGCAACAAAGCTGTAAAAGAGCAATTCAGAAGACAGCAAGCCGCAAAAGCCGAAGAAAAAAGACGGCAGGCAGTAGAACAACAGAACAACAAAACAGCGGATCAGCAAAAAACAGAAAAACAGAAAAGCAGATCAGCAAAAAAACAAAACATCATCTAACGGAGGTAAGTATCATGTCAAAGAAAATCGCAGTAGTAGCAGCAAATGGACGTACAGCAGGCAAGGTCATCGAAGAAGCAGTAAATCGTGGCTTTGACGTAACCGGTTTCGGACGCAAGGACAACAACACCAAGGCACAGCATTATGTAAAGAAAGACCTCTTCGACCTGACCGCAGAAGACCTGAAAGGCTTTGACGCAGTAGTAGACGCATTCGGCGCATGGACAGAGGAAACCCTTCCGCTGCACAGCACTTCCCTGAAACACCTGTGCGACATTCTCTCCGGGACCGACACCAGGCTCCTGATCGTAGGCGGCGCCGGAAGCCTCTATGTAAATAAAGAACATACCGCCCAGGTTGCAGACGGTCCGGAGTTCCCGGATTCCTTCAAACCGCTTGCAAACGCTATGGCAAAGGCTCTGGAGGAGCTCCGCGAGCGCAAGGATGTAAAGTGGACCTACATCTCCCCGGCAGGCGACTTCCAGGCAGACGGCGAGAGGACCGGCAAATACATCCTCGCCGGTGAGGAACTGACCCTCAACTCCAGGAACGAAAGCATTATCTCTTACGCAGATTATGCGATCGCCATGGTAGACGAGATTGAAAAAGGCAACCACATCCAGCAGAGGATTTCTGTTGTAAGGGCATGAGAGGAAAATACCAGAACGAATTGGAAATCTGAGATGGATTCCGGTAGGCCGGGACAGGGCTTTTGGAAACTAGAAAAATCCAGTAATTATAGAATAAAATTTGATGTAATAATATGAATAACAATCGCAATCTGGTATAATATGGATGGGCGGGCTTGCAGGTTTATGGCAGGCCCTCCCATTTGCTGTTTATATGAAAGGAAGGGCAGGATATGCAGATTTCTACAAAATTTACGATAGCGATCCACATCCTTGCGGCGACCGAATATTTTGGAAAAGACATGAAAGTGACCAGCGACCTCCTGTCTGCCAGCATCGGCGCCAACCCGGTGATTATCCGCGGGCTGATGTCCGATATGAAGAAAGCGGGCCTGATTGAGACAAAGCGCGGTCCCGGCGGGATCACCATTACGAAGCCGCTGGACCAGATCACTTTTTACGATGTCTACGAGGCAGTGGAGAAAAACAAGGACGAGCTGTTCCATTTCCACGAGGCCCCGAATCCTAACTGCCCGGTGGGCCACAATATCCACGCGGCTTTGGACGACCGGCTGGAGAAAGCCCAGAAGCATTTTGAAGAAGACCTGAAGAATTACAAGGTTTCGGACGTTGCCAAGGATATTCACAAGCTGATCAAGAAGGAAGAGGCATCCTGAGCAGGAAGAGGCATCTTTTCAAGCAATGGTGTCCCATAGGAAGGAAAACAGGTACTTGAGGGAGGAAAAGAAGGATATTTCCTCCTTCCTGTTTTTATGCGGAGCTCCTTAGATGGAAGATGAATGAGGCAATGAATATATGGAAAGCATCGACTATTTGAAAATACTGGTGGAAGACATCCATTCCACAGTAGTAGCCACCATCGGCAAAGACGGGCATCCGGTGACGCGCTGCATCGACATGATGCTGTATGACGAAAACGGCGTATATTTCCTGACCGCGAAGGGCAAGGAATTTTACACCCAGCTCATGGGGCAGAAGTACATCAGCCTCTCCGCGATCCGGGATCAGAAATGCATCAGCCTCTCAGGCAAGGTGGAAAACATCGGGTCTCAGAAGCTGGATGAAATCTTTGAGGCGGATCCTTATATGCAGAAAATTTACCCCGGCGATACCAGGTCTGCGCTGGAAGTGTTCCGGATCTATGACGCGGAGGGCAATTTCTTCGATATCAGCAACCCGTCCCATGTGAAACGGGGCACTTTCACCATCGGAAATGCCAAAATCCGCCTTTCGGGCTATTTCATCGGGGAAGGATGCACCGGCTGCGGCGCCTGCCTGCCCGTCTGTCCGCAGGAATGTATCGATATTTCCAAAATCCCGGCAGTCATCGTCCAGGACTGCTGCCTGCACTGCGGCAGATGTGTTCCCGTCTGTCCGGAGAAAGTGATCCGAAAGGTGGGATAAATGGAAAACGAAAAAGTGTTCGCCATGAAATTTGCGAAGGTCTATAGCCTGCTTGTGAATAAGGCAGTGCGCAAAGGCAGGACGCAGGAAGAAGTGGACGCGCTGATCCATTGGCTCTGCGGTTATGATGCGGAGGGGATCCGGGAACAGGTTCGGCAGGATGTAGATTACAAAACTTTCTTTGACAATGCCCCTGCTTGGAATCCGGACAGCCGCTTTATCACCGGGAAGATCTGCGGTGCCCGGATCGAAGAGATAAAAGATCCTACGATGTGGAAAATCCGATGCTTGGATAAAATCATCGATGAGCTGGCAAAGGGGAAGACATTGGAAAAGATCATGATGCGGAAGAAGCAGTCTGCTTTGCCTTAGGGTAATATGGACAATCTTCCTTTTTACACTGTTCGTTCTGCGGGAAAAAGCCGCAGGTAATGCCGTCCTTTTCCAGAGTGACACCGTAGCGCTTTCGGATGTAATCAATGGCGGTTTCCAGTGAAACATAAGCATCCCGCTTGCAGCATCTGGGACCGCCGATTTTTGACAAGCCTTTCAGGGCGGCGGAAGTATATTCCATATGGCTTCCCCAGGAATCGTCTGCCGTCAAAGGACCGGTGCCTTCGAGAATGGACAAGGCAGCACCTACGGATGCTGTCGCGCCGCAGACGCCCCACATGCCACACATAGCTCCCGGCATTTCAAGACCGCGGTCTAACAGTTCTTCCAGTGCCGGTTCCAAGTCAATTTCTCCTCCCGCATTCCGATATGCTGTCAGGATACAGGCACCATCCAGTACATGATGTTCCGGCCCATGCATCCTGACGAAATCCATTTTCGCCAGATTCCTGAAAATCTGATAGGGGCTGGCGGTGGTTTCTTTCATGCAGGCTTCGATTATCTTTTTTCCACGTAATTCTAAATCATCCATGGCAGTATTATACTAATCATATAGATTGGTGTAAAGGTATACAGAATGATAAGGAACCCGTAATAATACGGAAGGGGCATTCCAATGGGAGAAAAGAAGATAACGGGAAAAAAGAAAGTAGCGTTTATCTGCGTCCATAACGCCTGCCGCA
>CADBRV010000110.1 GCA_902797185.1 uncultured Lachnospiraceae bacterium | reverse complement strand
TGTTGGTGCCATAGCTGATAGGGCGTCTCTGCCAGGCCGGGCTGCCTGCTTTGTCAGAGCCGGTTAGAGATTTCTACTTTGGGTTGCTTTACGTTTCTACCAAGATTATACTGGAATATAATCTGCTGGGAGCGCTGTACAGAAAGGCGCCTTATGGAAGATCTCCGGAAATGGGATAGTAGGACGGCATAATAAGATGGCATAACCCGTAGTAACTGTGTTTTCGGCGGCGCAAGCAGCGCTTTCCCCCATTTTCCGGGGGATGCCAGCGCTGCTTTCTTGTTAATGTCAGAAGTTTTTCCTATTCTTTGCCTGTAAGGACAGACGCCGCATCGTAAGGAATCCTCCCGCGAAGCGTGTCCCTCCTTACGATATAAAGGAGGGCATGGAAATGCAGTTCAGCGAGCAGTTCAAAAAAATACGGAAAGACGCGGGCCTGACCCAGGAGCAGGCCCGCGTGCTCATGCTGCTGGGTTTTATGTGCTTTGTGATCAAGGCACTGTCGGTAGAATACATTGACTCCCAGGGGATCCTGCATGAAAGCTTTTTCCTGATCCCCACAGGATACCTGTTCCTGTTTACAGGAGCCGTGGTGGTCCTGGCGACCTTTATCCATACCTGGATAAAGAACAGGAAAAATAAATAACAGGACGGATCGAAAGGATGGATTATATATGGAAATGAAAGAACGTAAAGACATGGACCCGCAGTTCCAGTGGGACCTGTCTACTTTGTATGAAAATGATGAAGCGTGGGAAAAAGAGTTTAACGGGATCGCCCCGCTGGTTGAGAAAACCGCCGCTTTCCAGGGAAAGCTGAAGGACGCGAAGACGATCCGGGAATTTCTGGACACTTCCATGGAACTGGAGCGCCATCTGGACAACCTTCTGACCTATGCAAGCCTCAGGCAGTCGGAAGACACCAGGGACGCGAAAGCGCAGGAGCTTTGGGCAAAGGGCATGGGTCTTGCGGTCGAAGCACAGAGCCGTACCTCTTTTGCGGACCCGGAGATCCTGGCGCTGCCGGAAGAAACCCTGCGGCAGATTGTGGACGCGCCGGAGACGGAGCCGTACCATTTTATCCTGCAGCAGCTTCTGGATCAAAAGCCCCACATCCTGTCCGCGGAAGCGGAGCAGCTCCTGGCAGGGTTCGGGGAAGTGCTGACGGCGCCGAAGGAAATCGCCAACGCCCTGCAGGATGCGGACCTTACGTTTGACAGTGTGAAGGATTCGGAAGGAAGGGTGCATGACTTAAGCCAGGCAAACTACATCCTGCTGCAGCAGTCCACGGACCGTACGCTCCGGGAGAACGCGTTTCATAGCTTCTACAAGGGATTTTCCTCCCATAATAATACCTTTGCGCAGACCTATTCCAGCATTGTAAAGAGCTGGGCTGCACAGGCAAAGGCAAGGCATTACGATTCCTCCCTCGCCATGTGCCTGGCAGAAGAACATATCCCGGCTGCCGTTTATGACGGGCTGGTGGATTCCGTGCGCCGGCATATGCCCGACATGTACCGCTATGTCGCCCTGCGCAAAAAGATCCTGGGAGTAGACGAGCTTCATTATTATGATGTTTACGCGCCGCTTACCAGCGGGGATGAGCATGTTTATTCCTATGAAGACGCGCAGAAGCTGGTGCTGGAAGCGACGGCAACGCTGGGCAGCACTTATACGGGTACGGTAAAGGAAGCGTTCCAAAGCCGCTGGATTGATGTATATCCGAATCTCGGGAAGCGGGGTGGTGCTTTCTCTTCCGGGACGTATGACTCCAACCCGTTTATCCTGACCAGCTTTACCGGAGATTACGACAGCGTTTCCACGATTGCCCATGAAATGGGGCATTCCATGCATACCTGGTTTACGAAAACGCACCAGCCCTTCCAGTATGGGGACTACACGCTGTTTGTAGCGGAGGTGGCGTCTACTGTCAATGAAAACCTGCTGGTAGAGGACCTTTTGAAAAAGACATCGGACCCGGAGGAGCGGCTGTTCCTGCTGAACCAGTACCTGGAAGGCTTCAAAGGCACCGTTTTCCGCCAGACCATGTTCGCGGAATTCGAGCGGGACGCCCACGCGATGGCAGAACAAGGCGAGGCGCTGACACCCCAGGCGCTAAACAGCCTTTATAAGAAACTGATCGAGGATTATTTCGGACCAGGCCTGGTAGTAGATGACGAGGTGCAGTACGAATGGTCACGCATCCCCCATTTCTACCGTCCGTTCTATGTTTACAAATACGCGACCAGCTATTCGGCAGCGGTAGCGCTGTCCGGAAAAATCCTTTCCGAAGGGAAGCCGGCTGTAAAGAAATATCTGGAATTTTTATCCATGGGCAGCAGCCAGTACCCACTGGATGAGCTGGCACATGCCGGCGTAGACATGGCCACCCCGGCTCCGATTGATGCCGCGCTGGATAAGTTCGGCCGGATCCTGGACGAAGCGGAGAAGTGCGTAGAAGAACTGAAGTAAATAATTAATGAAAAAAGTCGACTTTGAAAACGGGCGGATTACGCAGAACATTTTGCAGACCGCACTGCCGATGCTGGTGGCGCAGGTCTTGAACCTCCTTTACAGCATCGTGGACCGGATCTACATCGGGAGGATCCCGGGGTCCGGTACGCTGGGACTGGGGGCAGTGGGCCTGTGTTTCCCGATCATTATCATCATTACCGGCTTTACGAATATGTTCGGGCTGGGAGGCTCTCCCCTGTTTTCCATGGAACTGGGCAGGGGAGATAAGGAAAAAGCAGCGGAAATCCAGAATACGGCGTTCCGCCTCCTGGTCGTGGCAGCAGCTGTAATCATCCTGGTGGGAGAAATTTTCGGGAAAGGCCTCCTGCTTTTGTTCGGCGCGACGCAGAATGAGATCCCGCTGTCCTTGTCCTACCTTCGGATTTACCTGCTGGGAACCGTCTTCCTGATGGTTTCCACCGGCATGAATTCCTATATCAACGCACAGGGGTATTCAAAGCGGGGCATGTATTCCGTCATGATCGGCGCGCTGGCGAACCTGGTGCTGGATCCGATATTTATCTTTGCCTTCGGGATGGGAGTGCAGGGGGCAGCCGTCGCCACGGTGATTTCCCAGTTTTTATCCTTTTCCTATGTGATGCATTTCCTGCGCAGCCGGGAGAATGCTTTCCCGGTGTCCTTCGCGTTCCGGTTCCCTCACGGGAAAGAAATCGCGGGGCTTGGCACGGCGCCTTTTATCATGCAGTTTACCAATTCCCTGGTGCAGGTGGCCTGCAACCAGGTGCTGATGGCTTTTGGCGGGGCAGTGTATGTGTCGGTCATGACCATTGTCTCCTCGGTCCGGTCGATCCTGGATACGCCGGTCATGGCGGTGACAGAAGGGACGACCCCTATCCTCAGCTATAATTACGGCGCCTGCCGTCCCGCCAAGGTAAAGAAAGCCGTCCGGGTCATGATGCTGCTGGCGGTCCCTTATACGTTGCTGGTCTGGATCCTGATCATGGTTTTCCCGCAGTGGTTCATCCATATTTTCAGCAGTGATGGGACGATCATGGCGGACGCGTCCAAGGCGCTGCACCTGTATTTCCTGGCCTTTATTTTCCAGTCTCTGCAGTACAGCGGGCAGACGGTGTTTAAGGCATTAAATAAAAAAGGGAAAGCCATCTTTTTCAGCCTGTTCCGGAAAGTGGTCATGGTGGTGCCGCTGACGTACCTCCTGCCGCATATCGCGGGGCTTGGCACGGACGGCGTATTCCTGGCGGAGCCGGTTTCCAATGTGATCGGCGGCCTTGCCTGCTTTACCGTCATGCTGCTCACGATCTGGCCGGAACTGAACAGGATGGCAATAAAGAACGGCGAAGGAAATACTGGCGGCTGAAGTTTATCCTATAAACCGATGCAGATACTTAGATGCATTGGTGAGATTTTGGACGCGTACATCATCCGGTAAGACCGTTGTTTGGGCATCCTTTCTAACATTATCTGACCATAAAAACAGCCTGGCCTCCGAGAGGGACCAGGCTATTGCTTTCCTTATTTTAATGTTTTAACTAGGATTTCTAAATGTGGCAGACAGGAACACGAAGGATCATGGCATACGCTGCTTTGCCATTCACCTG
>CADBRV010000109.1 GCA_902797185.1 uncultured Lachnospiraceae bacterium | reverse complement strand
TTCTTTTTCATCCCCATGTTCAAATGGAACAAGGCTTATTATGTGGAAACTTCCTGCTGCGGTACGGTTTACCGATTGGATCTGGAAGTGGGAAAACGCATCGAGCGGGGAGAAACGGTGGAAATCCAGGACAGGGACCTGACGCCGCTGGGCGGGGGATATCGTTCCACCTGGAAACACTGCCCAAACTGCGGATTTACCACAGACGAGGATTTTGACTTCTGCCCGAAATGCGGGACTAGGCTGGAATATTGAAATATTTTATTTTACCGAAGAGAAAATGCCGGGAAAAGGACATTCTATTCGGAGCATTTGGAGAGGGAGAGCATTCCGTTAGGACGCTTTTGGAGAAGGAGGGCATTCCGTTAGGACGCTTTTGGAAAAGGAGATATATTTCATGAACCATTTATGCATTGGCTTTGTATGGAAAGAGATGGTGCAGGAAAGCAAAGGACATGGAATGGAAGTTTGCGTTTTCAAGAAGGGCAGTGCGGCATGAGGAGAAAACTTCTGATTATTGAAGATGAAAGCTGTCTGGCGGACCTCCTTAAGGATTTTTTCCAGGAAAAAGGGTTTTCTGTAACAGCCTGCGGGGATGGGGAGAGTGGCTTAAAAATGCTGCTAGATCCGTCTTTTGATGCTGCCATTATTGACGTGATGCTGCCGAAGATGGATGGATTTGCCGTGCTGGAGGCAGCCCGGGCTCAAGGGATCCGGACGCCGGTCCTTTTCCTTACTGCCAGGAGCAGCCTTTCCGACAAACTGGAAGGATTTGCAGCGGGGGCGGAAGATTACCTGACCAAGCCTTTTGAGATTGAAGAGCTGGAGGCAAGGGTTGGGGTGCTGCTTCGCATTTCCGAGACTTCCTGCGGTGATTTGTTCTTGGACCGCAATTTCCGGATGCTGGGTTCCAGGCGTACCGGAAAACAGGTCAAGCTTACCCAGAAGGAATATGCCCTGATGGAATATTTCATGTTAAATGCCGGGCAGATCCTTTCCAAAGAACAGATCACGGAACGGATCTGGGGGTATGGGACAGGAGTGGAGTATAACCATGAAGAAGTCTACATTTCGTTTCTCCGCCGGAAAATGAGGTTTGTCGGTACCAGTGCTGCGATCAAGACAGAGCGGGCGGCAGGGTACCGTCTGGAGGAAGGGCAAGATGATTGAAAAGTTTCGAAAACGGATCATCCGCATCCTCCTTTTGGCATTTGCGGCGGTTGCAGTGCTGGTCCTGCTGCTATTCTATTTTTCCCATGTCCAGGAGGACCGGGAAAGCACGTTCCGGCTGCTTAATATCCGGCTGTTTACCGCGGATGTAAGCGGGAAAGCTTCCATGCCGGCGGAGACACCCCGGTTTGACCCGGACCGGATGGCGGATCCGAGTATGGGCAGTGGCAGTTATCTCCGGGTCTATATCGCAGTGGAAACGGATGGCGGCAGCATGGAGATGCTGGGTCCTGGCAAAAAGGATGAGGACCGGCTGCTACAGCTGGTAGACCGGTTTTTCGCCACCCAGAAAACCCAGGGAGTCCTGGACAGCTACCAGTTTGCCATTATGGACCGGGATGACAGGCTGCTGGTGGGGTTTGCGGATATTTCATCTTTGCGTACCGTGGAAAGAAGGAGGCTCGCTTTTTCAGCCATGATTGCGGCAGTGCTGTTTTTCCTTTGGTGGCTTGCGGCGAGAAAAATAGCGGACAAGCTGGTGCAGCCTTTGGAAGAGGCAGAGCAGAAGCAGGAAGATTTCATCATGTATGCGGGGCATGAATTAAAGACGCCGGTCACGGTCATGAAGACCAGCCTGGACCTTCTGGAAAGGGAGCAGGGAAAAAGCAAATACCTGCGGTATGCCCAGGTGGAAAATGAAAAAATGAAGTGGCTGGTAAACGAAATCCTGGAGTTTTCGAAAATCCGTCTTCAGCAGGCAGACCATCCTATGGCAGAAATGAACCTGTCCAGCTGCCTGGAAGGCGCGGCGCTTGCTTTTGATGCGGTGGCGTATGAGAAAGGCGTGAATTTTGACCTGCAGCTGGAAGAGGACGTTTGTATCATTGGCGATCCAAAGAAACTGCAGCGGATGGCGGAAACGTTGATCGAAAACGCGATCCGGCATACAGCTAAGGGAAAAACAGTGTGTGTCTCTTTGGAAACCATAAAGAAACAGGCAGTCTTTTCTGTACGGAATGAGGGAAAAGAGATCCCTCCCCAGGAACGGGAAAAGATTTTTGAAAAATTTTACCATGGGAGCTATGCGGACGAGCCAGCTGAAATTCCCCAGGAAAATTCTTCGGGATATACAGAGAAATCTTCAGGAGGAAAAAATGTTTCAGGCCAGGACAACCGTATTCCCGAAGGGAATGGGCACAGCGCTGCTGGTGAGGCGGCAAGCCAGGAAAACAATATTTCCGAATGGAAAGGATATGGTGCCAATGGAGAGAAAGTTGGGCACTCAACGGTAGAGGATGCAGGCAGTGCCCATGAATCCCACTACGGCCTGGGCCTTGCCATTGCCCAGGCCATCGCGAGCCAGCATGGTACCAGGATTACGGTATCCTGCCAGGACGGCTGGAATATCTTTCAAGTTATTTTCCCTGCATTGGAGAAAAGAGGTTAATTCAGCTGGAAGCAATATTTTTACAGATAAACCTTTGCCGGGGGCGGGATCGATCAGGTCCTGCCCCACTTCTGTTTAAAGAATAGATTTCAAAAAAGAAAAGCGGCAGGATTCAGCTTTTTTCAAGGTTATTTCAAGGGTGCCTCCTTATGATGAAGGTAATAAATCCTGCTCAGGCAGCAGGAACACCAGCCGCATCGTCTGATGGACGATTGGAAATGCGGCGTCTGACCTTAATGTAGAGCCGTGACACGTAGGTAAGGGAATAGTACCTGGCACGGCGGCATTACCACCTGCAAAGCGGGAAGGATAATCCATCACCCATAGGCAGGTGGAAAGAAAAGGAGGCAAAGATGAAAAAGATACGGACCGGGCTGGCGGCAGCTTTGGCGTTGTCGCTGGTCCTGGCACAAGGGCTGTCTGCCTGCGGTCAAGGGGCGGGCGAATCCGGGAACGCATCCGGAAATGCGTCGGGCAGCGCATCCGCGAATGCGTCTGGCTCCGCTGTATCCGCGGATGTATCGGCAGATGTGCCTGGAGCAGACTTATCTGCTACGACAGACCAGGAGCGGGAAGAAATCGAGAGCGAGCTCAACCTGGTAAACAACAAAGATGTCACCTGGAGTTATGACAGTTCCTCTGATTCCTGGACCATGTCTGCCACAAGCGCGGTGACGGATCCGGAAGTGCCGGACCACCAGGGCGTATCCGTCAATACGCCGGGGGCTTATGTGAAAGGCATTGACACCGATGGGGACGGTACGGCAGACGTGACCGCTTCTTCCTATACGGATGCGGTAAACGGCACGCTTGTGATCGATAAGGATGCCAAGGTGACCAGTGAGAATGGGCAGGTTTATACGGCATCGACAGCGCCGGTCGTGATCAATACAGGCGCAATGGGTTACAATGCCCAGAAAAACAAGGCAGCTTCCACCAGCAACGCGAAAAACGGCTATATCAATGTAGCATGCGGAAACCGAGGCAAGCACAGCACGGCGCAAGACGCAAGCGGGAACAGCTATTATACTGGGGATTCCCCTTTGTGCCTGGTAGACCAGAAAAATGCGATCCGTTTTGTGAAATATAACATCCTGCTTGGCAACCTGCCGGGCAGCACAGACTATTTTGTTTCCACCGGCGGTTCCGGCGGCGGCGCCCATGCAACCATGGTGGCGGCTACCTCCAACAACCCGGATTTCTATGATTATGAGATCGAAGCCGGGGCTGTAGGGGTTTACCGCAATGAGGATGGCTCCTACGATACTACCGTTTCCGTAGATGGAAAGGAAGAATCCATTTCCGATGGTGTCTGGGGCTGCATCGCTTACAGCGCCATTACCCCTTTGGCGGAAGGCGATATGGCCATGGCTTTCGAGTACTACATGGATACGGATTATTCCTTTAACACGGATTTCCAGAAGGAACTGGCAAAGCAGCTTGCTTCGGAATACATGGACTACATTAACAACCAGGACCTTTCCGTAGAAGAATCCGCTGTAGGCTATGACCTAAATGGCGATGGGGATACGGATGACAACGTCGCTTTGACCATTGAATATGACGAGGATCAATATGCGGATACCAATGGTTATGGCGGCACGTACCTCGCCTTGTATCTGGACAAGTTTGAAGACAATCTCACCTGGTATCTGGACAACCTGGATTATGCGGAGGGCTGGACCTGGTTTGACGAGGATGGCAATGCCCTTTCGGATGAAGAAGTGGCAAATATGTCCACCGACGACAAGGCACAGGCATTTTTGGAAGGGCGTTATACAAAGGGCACTTCTTCCGGTGATGCCATGGGCATGCCGGGCGGTCCCGGAGCTGGCGGCCCTCCTGCTGGCGGCCCTTCTGGCGGCGGTTCTGCCAGCGGTGACACTGTGACCAGCGGCATGGGCAAAGCGGTAGGTACTCCGGATGCCGGCACGACCCAGTCCTCTTCCAGCGGGACGGATTCTTCCAATTACAGCTCTTTTGACGAGATGGTGGAAGCATACCAGCAGGATATTTCTTCTGTCGAGGCAGGAGATAAATACGGAAACAACATCGTGGATCTTTACAACCCGTTAAACTATATCGGCGCGGAAGGCACGGACGGCCCGGTCTGGACCAGGATCATGATGGGCGCGTCGGAAGGCGACATGTCCCTCTTTGATTCCATGAACCTGCAGATCGCCTGGCTGAATGCCGGCACGGATGCGGTCGTCCAGTGGCAGTGGGATGGCCATCATGTACCATCGGAAATCCTGGGCGAGTCCTTCTCCTTATATCTGGATGAGATGTATGGAAAATACGTGGATGGGGCGCTGCAGGTTTCAAAACCGGCTGCCGAGCCACAAACCCAAAATGGGGATGAGACAGAAGAATCCGGCACCGATATCAGCAGCTGGGCATCCTACCAGGACGGAAAGGCATCCTTCTCTTTGGCGGATGCGGTTGCCTACAGGGTGGCGGGAGCCAGCAAGGCAATCCCGGGGTTTGATGTCATGGACTACGGGCAGGAGACCTACGAATTCGGTTCTCCTTATAAGGATGCAAGGCATTTTGACAAATATGTCCTGCAGGCATTCCAGGAGGACAAAGACGCTTTAAGCGAATTATTTAATAAGGAATAATATATTGCAAAAGGTGGATTTTAGGACATGGAGATGCATGATTCCGCAGGACAATATATGGCTGGAAATACGCATGTCGAAAAAGGAATCCATCTGGAATAGGAAACAATGCATAATAAACGGCTCTAAGTCAAGTGTTGGGGTAGGATCCTACGGGAACCCGCCCCAACACTGGGTTTAGGGCATTTTTTATATTTGGATATCCCTCAGGGCTGCCCCCTTTTTCTGCCAGTTCATCAGCATCATGCAGGTCATGCAGCAATAGGCTTTGGAAAGGCTAGCCATCGCTTTTCCAAAGCCCATTGCTGCATGAGTGTTTGAGTCTGCAACCTGGAAGAAGTAGCGATTTGAAATCCTGATGTCAGTCGGAAGAGTCTGCTTTGATTAGAGCGCTCGCTGAACTTCAAATTACCCGGCGGTCCAACCGGATATGCGAGATATAACCGCGGTTCGATACAGTATCCATTTTATGGTATAATCTTTCCCAGCAGGCATTCCGGACGCAGCCGGATGCGATGAAAATAGTGCGCCTTGGAGGAAGAAACCGGCTATGACCAGTTTTGATACGATCTTAAGACAAAATAAACTCCGTTTTGCTGCTGATATTGATGAAGATGAGCGGCAGGATATCTATGTTTTCTGGGAATCCCTGGAAGACGGGATGGGAGACGAATTAAGCGATACCGCGCTGGAACAGGTGCTGGATACTTACAAAGCCCTGGGCCTTCTGGAAGAAGGCCTTGCCGTCCCTTCCCATAACGGAAAGACCGGGGAGGAAAAATCGCAGAAAGAAAAGAATGGCGCCAAGGGCGGATCCTCAGCGGAGGGAGCTTCTGAAAAAGCGGCTGGGACAGCAGGAGAAACTTCTGGAAGGGCTTCTTCCGCGGCAGCAGGATATTCCGGAAAAGATGCTGCAGAAAAAGGGCATTTTGGAGATGATCCTTGTGAGGCGCAGAAGATTGCCAAGGAGGGCGGTGCGAAAGAAGTGCCCGCCATCCGGAAGGAAAGGGAGCGCAGGGAAGAGCGGGAACGCAGTAAGGAAAAAGCACGCCTGGATTCCTTGTCTACCAATGACCAGAAAGCGGACGATGCCAATTACCTGCCCAGGATCCTTTACCAGGACTGCCATGTCTTTTCTCCGGAGCAGCCTATGCTGGTTTTAGAGGATGAGGATGGAAACCTTCCCCCTCGGATGACCGGCAGCCTTACCAACCCTGCCAGAGGGAAACGGTTTGAATACTGGACCCAGCCGGAAGAGGAAGACGAGGATCCGAAGCTCTGCTTCGTGCATGTCAAAAGCGTGGACCGGAGGCTGGTACGCCTCCTGAAGTGGGCTGGCGAGCAGCATATCAGCTTGGAATTGGGCGGAGAGCACCAGGGAGACGGCTATGCGGTATGGCGGATGCGCGCCGGGTTAAAGACTGAGATCGGCAGCAGGGTCATTGATAATGAACTGCTCCAGCTGATGATAAACCGGATGGCGGCAACCATTATGAAGCCACCGGCAAACGCCAGGCCAGGACGGTATCCGGCAAGGGATATGCAGGGCATGGCAGCCGGGCAGGCGGCTTTGCCGGGGCAGCCTATGTCCGGGCAGGGCGCTTATGATCATCCGGGCGGCATGGCAAGAGAGGATGGCAGCCAGGGATTTGGCCAGCAGGACAACCTGGATAGCGAGCTGGAGCGGGAAAATCAGCAGCAAAAACAGCCTATGCTTTTAAATGACATGGAGTCCATCGAGCAGTTTGTCACCTGCGCCGGGGAATCCCTGCCCCAGAACATCCGCTCCTGGGCGAACCACAATATTGCCCTGGTCAAGTCCGACTCCATCAGCACGGAGGAAAAGCGCCATGCCCAGAGGGCATTGTCTTTGATGCTGCATGTACAGTGGGATGATCCCAGCTTCCCTGCTATTGACGCAAAGCGGGCGGCGAAAATCCTGGATGACCAGCTCTACGGTT
This sequence comes from uncultured Lachnospiraceae bacterium, assembly GCA_902797185.1. GTDB lineage: Bacteria > Bacillota > Clostridia > Lachnospirales > Lachnospiraceae > RUG14243. Next base: position 3,808 of record CADBRV010000109.1, on the reverse strand, counting down.
TGAAAAAAGTAAAGCAGAGAGTCATGGAAACTATCATCCAGATCAACCGCACCCATACGCTCCCGGCATACGGCTTGCTTTTGAACGGGCCGGCCGGCATCGGGAAATCGCAGATCGCTTATGCCGTGGCAAAGATTATAGGCCTGCCGTGGACTGTGCTGGATATGAGCACGATCCACAGCGCGGAGGGGCTTACAGGCACACCCAGGATTTATTCCAACGCCAAGCCGGGCAAGATCATGAATGCTTTTTACCAGGCAGGATCGTCCAACCTGGTCTTTATCATCAACGAGCTGGACAAGGCTTCGGACGCAGCCGGCAGCGGCGGGAATCCCGCGGATGCCTTGCTGACCCTTCTGGACAACCTGGGCTTTACCGACGATTACATGGAATGCCAAATCCCCACAGGCGGGGTCTACACCATTGCCACCAGCAATGACAAGGAAAAGATCAGCAGCCCGCTGCTGAGCCGTTTTGCGGTGATTGATATCCCGGATTATACCAGGGACGAAAAGGAAATCATTTTCCGCGACTTTGTCTTGCCGAAGATCCTGCGCCGTATGCAGATGAAGACGGAGGAATGCCAGGTGACGGATAAAGCCGTGTCCACGGTGGTGGATTATTTCAGCGGCACCACCGGCGTCCGGGACCTGGAGCAGACAGCGGAGCATCTGGCGGCAAATGCGCTTTTCCGGATCGAGACGGAAAATATCGACAAAGTCGTCTATAATGAAGAAGATGTCAAGCAGCTGCTGGAGTTTTAAACTGCAGTGTCATGACAGACGCGTCCGGACATGATAAATTCATTACATAAGAAGGACAGACGCCGCATTGCAAATCGTCCTTAAGGACAGGCGCGCCATGAAAGATCACGCTAAGCGTGAGGGCGCGTCCTGCGTCGCCGCCTTACAGGCGGTGACATAGGACGATTCAGCCGGTACATCGTAAGAAAGAGAGGAAAAAATGATCGAATATACGGAAAAGAAAAGATTTAAACCAGAAGATATTGATTATATTTTCCATGTGGCAAGGGCGCCGGAAGCCCATTACCGTTCCAGGATTTTTAAGTCCCTGATGAATTCACCTACCGTTTACACCGCATGGGATGACAAGAGGCTGGTGGGCCTGGTCCGTGCGCTGGATGATACAGAAATGGTGGCATATGTAAAAACGCTGGTAATAGACCCAGAGTATGAAGGGCAGGGAATCGAGGAAGAGCTGCTTCGACATATTGCGGAGAAATATAAAAACTTCCTTTATATCGACGTGGTTACGGATAAGAGGATTTCGCCGGAACTTTTGGAGAAAGCAGGGTTCCATGAAAAGAAGGACTGCATCCCGGAAGAAATCCGGAATGACGCGCCTTACATGATGTATTAAAAAAAACCGGCACGCAAAGGGGAAAAGCGTGCCGGTTTTCTTCAATAAGGAAGGAATATGTCAGCTGGTTTCCGGTTGGGGAGGGATTCCAGCTTTTTCGTACAAAAACAAATTGCTGCAACATCCTGTGGTCCAGCCTTTCTCCACAGCCTGGTAAAAGCATGCAGCGTATCCCTTTTTCTGAATGAAAAATCCCGGGATTTAAAGGATGAACCGTGAACCAGCTGAACCGATCAAACGTTCAGGGATGCTACGGAAACGGTGGTAACAAAAACTGCTGCATAGATTGCGGTAACTGCTGCGAATAACATAGACATCATGGTTCAATTCTCCTTATCTGAAATAACCTGTTCGTTTCTTTTTAATCAATATTGTAAAACGGCCTGTCACCGCGTATTAATAGATGTGACGGGCGTCGCTTGCAACTGCTGAAAGGAACAGTGCAACGAATCCAAGACCAATTGTTCCAACAAGAATAGCACTAAACATAATATTATGCTCCTTTCTCATATAACGGGTTTTGTTTGATCTTCCTTGGAAAGACCTTCCATGTGGAAGACCACTTTTCTTTTACTTCATAAACCAATATCAGAGGTACATTCTCTGCCATTGCTGAGGATTATTTACGATGTGAATCGGTAACGATCCTCGTGCCGATCACTGCGGCAATGCCAAGAGATAATGTCCTGGTAATGAGCACTCCTATCATAAATATCATACCTCTTTCCCAATTCATACTTTGTTGACTCTGTAAGGAAGATCTCTATCTCTTTCTTACAACTAAATAGTAACACGGGTACAGCAGGAATGGAAATGCCTTATCCCAGTATAAATATCCATATTGGTAATAGTACGCGTTAAAAATACCGCAAAATAACGCGCAAAATAATGCAAATAGCGAATAAAATGATAAATATCAAACGAAGTGGGATGGCGGGGGGGGAAGCGTACCGGATTATCCTTAAAGGAGGGAGTGTCAGCTAGCTCCCATAAGGGGCAGGAGCACAAAAATATCCGGTACGCAAGGGGGAAAGCGTACCGGATTATCTTTACAAGGAGGGTAGGTATTGGCTGGTTTCCAAGAGGGGGATCTGGGATCCAGCGATTAATGAAACACAAAAAATGAGTGTTGTATCATTTTTAATTTATCCAATCTCCCAAGTGGGGAAACTTGCCCAGCCAGGGAAGAAGGATAAAGCATGAACCTGCAGTGGATCAAACACCCAGGGATGCTACAGAAACGGTGGTAACAAAAACTGCTGCATAGATTGCGGTAACTGCTGCGAATAACATAGCCATCATAATTCCATTCTCCTTATCTGAAATGCTCTTGTATTTTCTCTTAAACCCAAACGATATAAATAGCCCAAATGCTTTATCTGCTATACCTAAAACCGAAAGTGGTTTATCGGTGACGCCTCATTAGTAAAGGTGGCGTGCGTCAGATGCGACTGCTGAAAGAAACAGGGAAACAAATCCAACACAAATCGTTGCTGCAAGAATAATACCGGTCATCATAATATCAAGCTCCTTCCTCATATCTGTTATGTATGATTTATTGCTTTCTAATCTATTTTTCTTTGGAAGATCTCTATCTCTTCCTTACAAGTAGATAGTAGCACGGGCCCGGTCGGAATGGAAATGCCGCATCCCAGTACAAGTATCGGGTATGGTAATAGTACATGTTAAAAATATAGCGAAACAACGCGCAAAATAATGCGAAACAGGAATATATTGATAAATATCAAACGAGAATAGGCAGGAGATGCAATATCCGGAGCCCGGGGTTGAGACCGTCAAGACCTATCCTTGGAAAAGGGTAAAAAAATTCCGGCACGCAAGGGGAAAGCGTGCCGGAGTCGTATTCAAGGAGGATTGGTAAGCCTGCGCCTTAGTTGGGGAATCGACAGCAGGTCTATCTTTCGGTTACAAGTTTTAAAGCTATAAATGCTTCTAAACAGAAAAGTGTCAACAAACAGTAACTGTTCAAAACGGATATCTGGATCAGATCAGATATCCATGGAGTTTACTGAAAAGAATGTTGAAAAAACTGCTACATAAAATGCGATTACTGCAGCATACATCATACCCATCATAGTGAACTCCCTTCTCCGGCAGGAACCGGAACCATTTTTCATACTCTATAGAAGGAATATCTTTCGCTATTTTGCTGTAGTGAAGATATCTATCTCTTTCTTACAAGTAAATAGTAGCACTGGAACGGTCGGAATGGAAATGCCGGAATGCGGTAATACTATCGTATATGGTAATAATATAGCTAAGGAAAATACGATAAACACATCGAATAAATTGTGACGAATGCATAGTAAGAAATTTGTAGAGTTTAGATAGCAGGCTAACAAAAAAGAAGGATCCCCTTCGGCATTATGCCGAAAAGATCCTCCTTTTATCTTGCTTTTACCTGCTT
>CADBRV010000108.1 GCA_902797185.1 uncultured Lachnospiraceae bacterium | reverse complement strand
TCGAAAAGAAAGGCGAACCTGGAAAGAAAGACGAAAAAAGCAGTAAGGACGAAGGAGGGAAAGAAGGATGAAAGCAATTTTGAAAAGGGACTTTTTCTCCTACTTCCATACTTTTACCGGATGGATTTTCATCGCGGTCTTTACGGCGCTGCTTTCTTTCATGATCGGCGCAAACAACCTGATGTCATTAAGTTCCAACCTGGCAGGCACACTCCAGGTAGCGGAAATCATCTGCCTGGTGCTGGTGCCGATCCTGTGCATGCGTTCCTTCGCGGCAGAACAGAGACAGAAGACAGACCAGCTGCTTTTTACCTCCCCGGTTTCCATAGGGCAAGTGGTGCTGGGCAAGTTCCTGGCTATGACGGCGGTATTTGCCATCCCCACAGCCATCGTCTGCATCTGGCCGCTTATTTTCCGGAAATTCGGCAGCGCCAATTACTTAAAGAGTTACATAGCGATCCTGGGCATGCTGCTTTTTGGCATGGCCTGCATTGCCATCTGTGAATTTGCTTCTTCACTGACGGAAAATACGGTGATCGCAGCGGTGCTTTCCTATGCATTCCTCTTCATCGGTTACCTGATCCCGTCCATGGAAAATCTGATGGGAAGCTCCAATTTTATCTCGAAAATCCTGGAATGCCTGAACTTCTTCGGGCGTTATGAGGATTTCATCGGAGGGACATTCAGCATCACTGCCCTTGTCTACCTCCTTAGCGTGATCGCGCTTTTCCTGTTTTTGACCACCCAGGTGATCCAGAAGAGGCGCTGGACCGTGTCCAAAAAGACCCTTTCCTTCAGCGCCTTCAGCGGGATCGGCATCGCGGCTGTACTGGCTATTGCCGTAGTGATAAACCTGGCAGCATCCGCCCTGCCCAATTCCCTGCAGTCGGTGGACCTGACATCCTCCAAAATTTATTCTTTGACAGATGAGACGAAGCAGTACCTGGCAACTTTGGATGACGACATTACCATTTATGTGCTGGCACCGAAGGATGACGCGGATTCCACCCTTGTAAAGACGCTGGACCGTTACCAGGCGCTTTCGGACCATATCACGGTAAAGTACGTGGACCCGGCAGAGGATCCCACCTTTATCCAGAAATATACGGATGATGCGTCCAATATTTACGAAAACAGCCTGGTAGTGGAAAGCTCACAGCGCAGCACTATCGTCAACTATTCCGATATCTATGAATATTCTACGGATTATACGACTTATTCCCAGACCGTGTCCGGGTATGACGGGGAAGGGCAGATCGATTCCGCCATCGCTTATGTAACCAGCGAAAGCATGCCTACGGTTTATACTTTGACAGGGCATAACGAGACATCCCTCTCCACTACTTTTACGGATTCCTTGAAGAAACTTAATGTAAACGTGGAAGACCTGGACCTGATGCAGAATGACTCCGTGCCGGATGACGCGGCAGCGGTTATTGTAAACGCGCCGGCCACAGACCTCTCTTCGGATGACGTGGCAAAGCTGGAAGCTTATGCGGAAAACGGCGGCGACCTGGTACTGGTTACCAATTACGAAGCCACCGGTGACATGAGCGGTTACCAGTCCCTTTTGAACTGGTATGGCGTAACCCTGGGACAGGGAGTCGTGCTGGAAGGAAACAACAGCAATTATTACCGTTACAGCGCGTACCTGCTGCCCAATGTGGGAAGTGACACGGTGACTTCCGGCGTAACGAACGGCTATGTATTCGCGCCATTTTCCCAGCCGCTTACAGAGGACGATGCTAATGGGGACGGCGCTTCCGACGGCACCCTTGGAGAAGGTACCACCGTTACCTATACGGACCTGCTTACCACTTCAGACCAGGCTTATGTCCACTCCAGCGTAGAGTCGGAAAGCGACCTTGCAGCTGCCAGTGGTGACGTTATGTCTACCTATATCGTAGGGCTTAAGGCAGTAAAGACGATGGAAGCATCCGGAGACGCGTCAGGTGAAGCATCCGGAAATGCATCGGGTGATGCTTCTGGAAACGCATCTTCCAGCATTTCTTCCACAGCAGTTATATTCTCTTCAGAGTATATCTTTCATGACACCTCCAATGAGATGGTATCCGGATCGAACCTGACGCTCCTGACGGAGGCAGTTTCCCAGTCGCTGGAGAAGACGGATCATTCGTCCGCGGTCAGCGTGCCGGTGAAGGAACTGGATGACACCTCCCTTACGATTTCTTCCAGCACGACAGGCATGATTATTACCATGACCGCCATCGTGCTGCCGATTATCCTGATTGGTATCGGTATTGCCATGTGGCTGTCCAGGAGGAAGAAGTAGGCATAGGCGGCGGGAGAGCCGCGCCATGAAAGATCACGCTTCGCGTGAGGGCGCGGCCTGCGTCACCGCCTTGCAGGCAATGACAGATATAACAGATAGGAGCAGACAGATGACAAAAAAACAGGAAAAGCAGCTGGCTGTGCTGGCCATCCTTCTAGCAGCGGCCTTATGCTGCTGGTTCATTATCAGCCGGGCCACCGCCGCGAAGGAAGCGGCATCGCAGTCCGATGCGAAAATTAACGTGCTTACGCTGGACACGGACCAGATCAGTAGCCTCTCCTGGACAGATGCCAGTGGGAATGCCACTACATTAAATTATGATGAAGGGGAATGGACCTTTGCGGATGCGGGCCTGGGGACAGTTGCCAGCGGCGACGCGGATACTTTGGCGGATGATGTATCTTCCGTCATGGCGATCCAGCAGTTTGATAACGTGGACGACCTTTCCCAATACGGGCTGGACAACCCGGCAATTACCATTACCATCACGCTGACGGACGGGAGCCAGGATGTCTTAAAGATCGGTGATTATAACAGCACGGTTTCCGCTTACTATTTACAGCTCAATGATGAAGATACGGTGTATACTATTAACAATACATTATATACGGCGTTCAACATTCCGTCCTCGAGCCTGATAGCGGATACCGCATCCTCGGATGCCGGCTCCTGACGGGACAGCATGAGCCGTCAGGGAGGAAAATATGCTGAAGATTACAACCTTGATGGATAACGTGCCTTCCAGCCGCAGGGGGCTTGTGGCAGAGCATGGGCTGTCCTATTTTGTGGAAACAGATGTGGAAAGCTTCCTGTTTGACTGCGGCCAGGGACCCCATACGGTGGAAAATGCCCAGGTCCTGGGACTGGCACGGCAGACAGACGCGGTGATTTTAAGCCATGCCCATTATGACCACTGCGGAGGGTATCGTTATTTTATCAGGAAAGGTTATGGCAGCAGGAACCTTTTTACCGGTCCCCATTTTTTCGAAAAGAAATATGCTGCCCATGGGATGAAATATACAGACCTTTCTGCCGGGTTCGGTCCGGATTTTTTGGAAGAAAACGGGATCAGCCATCATGTGGTGGAAGGCTGCCGGGAAATTTCTTCCGGCATGTTCCTGGTAACGGGCTTTCCCCGGGAAACGGCTTATGAAAAAATCCCGCAGGAATTTATGCGGCTTACACCGGATGGCATGGTGCAGGATGAATTTCCGGATGAAATCTGCCTTGTGATTGAACGCAAAGAAGGCATGGTGGTTTTGGCAGGCTGCTCCCACCCCGGAATCGTCAATATGGCCAGGCATGTGAAAGACCTGTTCCAGAAACCGGTTTATGCCATCTTTGGCGGCACCCACCTGATGGCGGCTTCAGAGGAAGCAGCGGAAAAGACCATCGACGAACTGCAGGAGATGGGTGTCACTGTTTTCGGCATGGGGCACTGCACCGGTGAAAAAGCGGAAGAAAAGATCCAGGAAAGGAAGGGTATCAAGAGCTGCCACCTCTCCCCGGGAGACTGTTTTATCATGGCATAAGTTATAGTTTAAGAGTTATCATGCAGGCCAAGTAACAAGGTGCCTGGGAAAAGCGATGGCTAGCTTTTCCCAGACACCTTGTTACTTGGAGTTTCTTCACAGGCTTTATTACTCCAGTTCATGCCCTCTTTACTATAATGTTTATCTGTGTCGGATATCTTTCGCGCTGAAGAACCATTGCGGAATGGATCAGCGCAGAAGGGCCCTTACCATCTGGGCATTAAAATGGACATGGGAAACATGGTCCACCTCGATCTGGTAGAGCGCGTTGGCTGCCAGGTGTTCCGCCGCCTGTTCCAGGTCACGGATGCCGGTGCAGTCCTGGTAAGTATCGATTACCGCCTGGAGGGCGTCATCCTCCACGACGCATTCCTCTTCCTTAAGCCCCATGCGTTTTAAAACTTTCGGCATGGAGAAGCGGCGGAAGATTTCCTTTTTCTCTTCCGGCGAATAGTCCGGTATTTCAATGACCGCAAAACGGGACATCAAAGGCGCGCTGATCTGCCCTAAGTCATTCGCCGTGGCAATCGGGTAAACGCCTACGGTCGGGATCGTGCATTCAATATAGTTGTCTGTAAAGCCCAGGTTGTCCAGCAGGGTTAATAGTACGTCGGCGGGATTGCCGCTGCCTTTGCCGGAGGCTGCCTTGTCCAGCTCGTTAATGATAAAGACCAGGTTGGACTGGCCGGCGTCAGAAAAAGCTTCCATGATAATGCCGGGCTTGGCGTTGGAATAGATCCTGGAGCTGCCGGTGAGCTGCTCCGGGTCGTTGATGGAGCTCATGTCCAGGGTGGTCCAGGGGAGTTTCAGGATCCGGGCTACGGCATAGGCAATCTGGGATTTGCCGGTGCCGGCAGGGCCTACCAGAAGCAAGCCATAGGCCGGCAAGGTATGGGTACGGTTAATCTGGATAATGGTCTCGATGATCCTCTGTTTTACTTTTTCCAGGCCGAATAATTCTTCATCCAGGATCTTCCTGGCTGCCACCGGGTCGATGGATTCGAAGTAGTTCTGCTTCCACTGGATGTTCATCATGATGGAAAGTGCCCTTTGGGCGTGGCGGCGTTCCTCCGGTGTCACTTCCTGGGAGCGGGCAACGGCCAGGTTCCGGCGTGCCCACAGGCGGATATTGTCCGGCAGGGTCCGTCCGGCACAGGTCATAAAGTCCGTAATGCTCTGGAGGCTGGTGACTTTCATGTCATCGGCGGACTCTTCCTGTTCCACGGTAAGGGCTTCCTCGGAAGGGGCGTCGCTGGCTAAAAGCCGCCCGATCATAAACTGCAGGAACCCATCTTCCGCGGAAAGCTTGGACATGCCGCCGAAGGAAGTCTCCCGGATTTTATAAACCATATATCCTTCCGGGCGGTTTTCCCCGGAAAGCTGCACCGGAATATGGTTTTCCCCCAGCCAGCCCAGGAGGCTGATGAACCGGGCGTCAATTTTCAATATGTCCGCGTTCCCCTTATCCTGGTTTGGCATTTTCGGGTCACGGAATTCAAAGGAAGTGCGCCGCATGGGGTTGGTAAAGGTGCCAAAGGAGTGGTGCTCCCATTTCTCGGTGCTGTTGTCCAAAACCAAAAGAGGTTTGTCTGCGGTAGCATCATGCTGGTTCGAGCGGATGACTTCGTAGGTGCAGACGGCCTTGGGCTTTTCTTTTTCAGGATGGTCAAAATCAAATACTGGCATAATCCCTCCTGGCAGGCATGCTGCCTATGCCTTTTTTATCGGTATTTCTTGCGTTATAATAGACAAAACTTGGGCACTGCCCGGTCATAGCGGGTCTATTTCAAAAATCATCCTCCTCAATGGTGTCCAGCTGAAGGAGAATGGTTAGTGTAAAGCCCGCCTGGCACTGCCCAGCTAAACCTATCATAGCATATTTTAGGAAAGCGAAAGGATAGAAAAGATGACAACGGAAGAAATCCGGCAGGAAAAAAAGAGGATCCGCAGGCAAGTGTTCGAAAAGGAAAAGGAGCTTACCGCCCTTTACAAAGAAAATGCAGATAAAGAAATCCGGCGCAGGATCCTGGAGATGCCCCAGTACAGGGATGCGGAGACCGTCTTCTGTTTTGTCAGCATGAAAAATGAGATCCAGACCCGGCCGCTTCTGGAGAAGGTGCTTGCCGATGGGAAAAAGCTTGCTGTGCCGCTCTGCGTAGAGAAGGGCATCATGCAGGCCAGACAGATTTCATCCTTGTCAGAGCTGGAAGAAGGCTTTTACGGGATCCTGGAACCGGGGAAAGATACGCCGCTGGTCCCGCCGGAGAGCATTGATTTTGCTGTGGTCCCCTGCGTATCCTGTACCAGGGAAGGGGTGCGCCTTGGCCATGGCGGAGGATATTATGACCGTTATTTTGCCTCTCTTCCCAATGTCTTTTCGGTCCTGGTCTGCAGGGACGCCCTGATCCAGGAAGAAATCCCCTGCGAGCACTTTGACGTCCGGTTCCCGGTGGTGGTTTCCGAAGAATTTATCGGCGAAAAATAGCAAGCTTGGATGCAGGACAGCATAAAAGCCTGGACCTCGAGAAGAGCCAGGCATTTTTCAAGAGGGCAGCATGCGGGAAAAGGCCGGTAAGGCTGGAAAGGCTGGTGGGGCATTTCCCGCAGCCTGTAAACCAGCCCTTCCGGCCTGTGCTTTTTACAGGCATCTTAAAAAAGCCGGGATCCACACTTCCCTTTCCGGGAAAAATTTCATATAATACATCCATGAACGCGGCGCTCTGCCGCAGCCTTTGGCATTCCGCCAAAGTTAATACCTATATTTCCCAATTAAATATGGAATGGCAGGACGGGGAGAATAGGCCTTTTTTCCCGCTCCTGCGGAAAAGGAGGCAAAATGGAGTACCAGGAATTTTGCGAGAAAACCATCCTGTGGCTGGAAAAGGACATCCGGGAGCCCCTTAAGGCAGAAAGGATCTGCATGTGGGATGAAGAAGAGAGGCTCAAAGAAGGGATGGAAGTCTGCCAGCGCCGGGAATTGGGGATGCTTTTTGTGCATCTGGACCTGGAAAAGATGTACCAGTGCTGCCAGGAAGAAGGCTGGAAGGCTTTCCAGGAAAAGGGCAGGAAGTTCCTGCAGGAAGCAGGGCTCCTAGCCCCGGCGAAAAGAAAGGCGCAGGATTACAAGGACTTGCTGTCCGGGAAAGAAAAAGAGCTATTCGAACGGCTTCGGAGCCTGCGCGCCCGGATCGCCAGGGAAAATGCCTGGCCGGCTTATGTGGTCTTTTCCAACCAGGCATTATTTGAAATGGCGAAGGCCCGCCCTCATTCCTTCCAGGAGCTGCAAGGTCTCAAAGGGGCAGGGGGGAAGAATACCTTCCATTTTGGAAAGCAGTTCCTGGATGAAATTTCTTCTTATGAAATGGAAGTGGGAGGCGCCTGGGAAAGCGAAGAGGAAGAGGCGTTGGGGAGTACTGCTGGTACAGGACCTGTTGCAGACGTGGGGAGTCCATCCGGTATAAAAGGATCGATGAATTTGGATACGGCTGCTGAAGCAGAAAGGCTGGCAGATGCGGACCGGACTGCTGGCGTGGCTGCTGCCGCGGAGGCAGGTTATCCTGCCGGCGCGGAAAGCCTCATTGACAGGGAAAAGGAAGATGCCTTATAATGAGGTTCGCTTGGAAAAGAGAGGAGAGCTGCGCCAAGAAAGATCACGCTTCGCGTGAGGGTGTGGCCAGCGTCACCGCCTTGCCAGGCAGATTGCGGCGCCGTTTGGCGTCCCGACAGTTCGTTTGTACCATCCTGTCGTAAAATAAAACCAGGACTATGCTTTTTATACCAGCCAGGAGCCTGTGCCAGATTTGCACCGGGTCCGGCGAGAAAACTGCCATTTGGCAGCCAGGAAAGACAAAGCATCCAGCCCGGCGGGTACCCGCGGGGCTGTTTTTTATGCAATGCGGCTAGTGTTTCGTAAGAGATCCTCCCGCTAGAACGGGTTCCTCCTTACGTATACAAAAGAAGACAGAGAGGCAAAAGAATGTATTATCTTCGTACGGAAGGGCATTTTGACGGAGCCCATTTCCTGAAAGATTATGATGGAAAATGCAGCAACCTCCATGGCCACAGGTGGAAAGTGGTAGTGGAAATCCAGGGAAAAGGACTGCAAAAAAGCGTCCAGGAACGGGGCATGCTGGTAGATTTCGGGGATTTGAAAAAAGCGGTTAATGGTATCTGTGACCGCTTTGACCACTGCCTGGTCTTTGAGAAAGGGTCTTTAAAGGAAAAGACGCTGGAAGCGCTCCGGGAGGAAAATTTCCGGATGGAAGAAGTCCCGTTCCGCCCGACCGCGGAAAATTTTGCCCGGTATTTTTATGAGAAGCTGGAGAACAAAGGATACGACATGCACAGGGTAGAGGTTTACGAAACGCCCACCAACTGCGCCATTTATGAGGAGGAAGCATGAGGATCGCGGAAAAGTTCGTCAGCATGAATGGCGAAGGCGTAAGGGCGGGGGAGCTGGCGGTATTTATCCGCTGCAGCGGCTGCAACCTGCGCTGCTCTTATTGTGATACTTCCTGGGCAAATGAGAAGGACTGTCCCTGGGTAGAAGAGCCCCCCAAAGACCTTTATGAATATGTGCAAAGCACCGGCGTGCGTAATGTGACACTGACCGGCGGGGAGCCGCTGCTACAGGAGGATGCTGCGGATTTCTTTTCCGTTTTCCTGGAGGACCCGTCCCTTCGGGTAGAGGTGGAAACCAACGGGGCAGTGCCGCTCCTGCCGTTTATGGCAAAGGGACCGGATGGACGCCGCCCATCCTTTACCATGGATTACAAGCTTCCTTCCAGTGGGTTTGAAAAGTCCATGTGCCTGGAAAACCTGGAGCTTTTGTCTATGGAGGATACGGCAAAGTTCGTGTGCGGGTCGCAGGAAGACCTGGAGCGCGCATGGGAAATGATCCGGAAATACCAGCTTCCGGAAAGGTGCCATGTCTATTTAAGCCCGGTATTCGGACAGATCGAGCCGGCTGATATGGTGGAATTTATGAAGCAGAACAAGATGAATGATATAAGGCTCCAGATCCAGATGCACAAAGTCATCTGGGACCCGGACCAAAAAGGGGTTTGACATGATCGATACAAAAGCCATTGAAGAACATATCCGGGGCATCCTGGTGGCTCTGGGGGATGACCCGGACCGGGAAGGGCTCAAGGATACACCCAGGCGTGTGGCAAAAATGTATGAAGAGGTTTTTGCCGGCATGCAGTACACCAACCACGAAATCGCGCAGATGTTTGACAAGACGTTCCCGGAGGAAACCCAGAAGGAAGGTGCAAAGAACGTGGTGGTCATGAAGGATATTGACCTGTTTTCCTACTGCGAGCACCATATGGCCCTGATGTATGACATGAAAGCCACGGTGGCTTACGTCCCCAAGGGGAAAGTCATCGGCCTTTCCAAAATTGCCAGGATCTGCGATATGGTGGGGCGCCGCCTGCAGCTGCAGGAGCGCATCGGTACCGATATCGCGGATATCATGGAAGAAATCACCGGCAGTGGGGACGTGGCGGTCATGATCGAGGGAAGCCACAGCTGTGTTTCTGCCCGGGGCATCAAGAAAAGCAATGCCAGGACCCGTACGGCGGAGCTGCGGGGCAGTTTCCGGACAGATCCGTCCTTGATGGTGTATTTAAACGGACAGGCTTAATGGATAAGATAAACGGAAGAGCCCGAACGGGCCAAGACCAGGCCGGCGAGCTTAAGCGGATGAACTTAAACGCATGGGATTAGGCTGGTGAGCTTAAATGGCGTGCATTAAGCGGATGGGTTTAAACTGACGAGCGGAAAGAAAAGAGGAGGAAAGACACATGAAAATATTAGTCCTTTCCAGCGGCGGCGTGGATTCGTCCACAGCCCTTGCCCTGGCGGTAAAAAAAGAGGGTGCGGAGAATGTCATCGCCCTTTCCGTTTTTTACGGGCAGAGGCATGAGAAAGAGATCCAGGCTGCCAAGGACGTGGCTGCCTATTACAAGGTGGAACAGCTTTTCCTGGACCTGAGCATGGTATTCCAGTACAGCGACTGCTCCCTTCTGGAAGGTTCCAAAAACGCGGTGCCGGAAAAGAGCTACGCGGAGCAGATTAAAGAGACAAAGGGGGAAAAACCGGTCAGTACTTATGTGCCTTTCCGCAACGGGCTGTTTTTGTCGGCAGCAGCCAGCGTGGCTTTAAGCAAAGGCTGCAGCGTCATTTATTATGGCGCCCATGCGGATGATTCGGCAGGCTTTGCCTACCCGGATTGCTCACCGGCTTTCCATGATGCCATGAATGCAGCTATTTATGAAGGAAGCGGCCACCAGCTGTGCCTGGAGGCACCTTTCCTGAAGGTGAATAAAGCACAGGTGGTTAAGACCGGGCTGGAGCTGGGAGTGCCCTATGAGTTGACCTGGTCCTGCTACGAAGGTGGGGATGAGCCTTGCGGCAAATGCGGCACCTGCCTGGACCGGGCGGCAGCCTTTGCGGCAAACGGGGTGGAAGACCCGGCTTTGAAGAGATATCAGAAATAAAAATGCTGAGGAATGCGGTATTTACACAGGAAAGCGATGCTATAAAAACGCACTGCGTGCACGGGCATGGCCTGCTTCATCACCTTTTGGATGGTGAAATGTACAAAGGAGGATTTTACATGGAAAAGAGGGAGAGGGAAGATTTGACGCTGCTGGGGAACCAGCATGTGTCTTATCCGAAGGATTATGACCCTTCCGTCCTGGAGACTTTTACCAACAAGCATCCCGGGCATGACTATTTTGTCAAATTTAACTGCCCGGAATTTACCAGCCTCTGCCCGATTACTGGGCAGCCGGATTTTGCCACCATTACCATTGCCTATGTGCCGGATATCAAAATGGTGGAGAGCAAAAGCCTTAAGCTTTACCTTTTCTCTTACCGGAACCATGGGGACTTCCATGAGGACTGCGTCAACAAGATCATGGAAGATTTAATCGAACTGATGGACCCGAAATATATCGAAGTCTGGGGAAAATTCCTGCCAAGAGGCGGCATTTCCATCGACCCGTACTGCAACTACGGAAAAAAAGGGACGAAATGGGAAGAGGTAGCCTGGGAGAGGCTTTCAAAGCATGACCTTTTCCCGGAAAAAGTGGATAACCGGTAAAAATTGTGAGAAAATAAAGCCGGCTTTGTCACAAGGCAGGCTGGAAAAAGGGCAGACGCCGCATTCCAAATCGTCTTAGGCCACCGCCTTGCCAGGCGATGGCAAATAAAAGAGGAGAGCCACGCCATTATAAACTGTATTTCGTGCGGAGGCGTGGCTTGTGTCATCGCCCGAAGGGTTGATGACATAGGAGAAGCGGCTGGTGCATCGTAAGGAATCTTCCCGCTGGAGCGGGCCCCTCCTTACGAAAAATAATAAGAGGATAAGAACAAAGAGGGAGGAGCATATGCCGGACCAGAATTTGGGTTCCAAGGAATGGCTGTCCGAGGAACTGTGTTTTATTAATGAGGACATGGCCCACACGTTAAATGGCAGGATGAAAGCAGAGTGGCTTTCCTGTGATGACGAAAAGCAGGAACTGGTGCTGCGTTTCCCGCTGCTGGATTGGGAAGTAAACGGGCTGGGGACCCTTCATGGCGGGATCACATCTGCCATGATGGACCTGACCATGAGCATGGCCGTTTACCTGTATTCCAGGGAGACCATCCCGCCGACGATTTCCATGACTGTTAATTATTTAAGACCGGTGCCTATGGACGGGTTTGTAGAGATCCATGCCCGGGTTACCAGCTGCGGCCGCAGGAATGCCACCGCTTACTGCGAAGCTGTCATTCCGGGAAGCGGCAAGACGGCAGCAACTGCCATCGGTACTTATGCCATCGTAAAGAAAAAGGCAGAATAATAAGTTGCGTTTCATGTGAAAGTACCCTGATGCCTGTGCCGGATTTTTAGAATCCTTTGCTGTATCAAGATAAGATGGGCGGATTTGTACCTGGATCGGACAGCATGCCTCTTTTCCGGCATGGCAGGATGCAGCAAAAGCAGCAGGTATCGCCGTGAGAAAAGGGCTTTCTATCAGAAAAAAGGCTTTCGGAAGTTTTTTGAAATGCTCCTTTTATGAAAGACAGTGAAACAAAAAACACTGTTAACCATAGAGGGAGCATATCCTTTTCCGGAAGCCTTTTTTATAAGCTGATATTATTTTTCATTTTATGACGGGAGGGAGTACATTTTCCTTCCTGCAATGTGCCAGATCCGTAAGCAGGGTGCCTGGCGGGACGGGAGAGCCACGCCATTATAAACCGCACTTCGTGCGGAGGAGTGGCATACGTCATCGCCTTACAGGCGATGACATAAGACGCAGCATTACATGGGACGATGCGGTTCGTTTTTTACAACCAGGAGCCGCATGGAGTTCAGGATACACAGGACCGCGACGCCCACGTCCGCAAAGACGGCTGCCCACATCCCGGCGATGCCCAAAGCGCCAAGGACCAGGATCAGGATCTTGACTGTCAGAGCGAATACGATGTTCTGGGTGGAAATTCCGGTGGTGCGGCGGGCAATGCGGATCACCTTGGGGATATTTTCCAGGTTATCATTCATGATGACGATATCTGCCGCTTCAATCGCCGCGTCGGACCCCAGGGACCCCATGGCGATACCTACGTCCGCCCTGGAAAGCACGGGGGCGTCGTTTACGCCATCCCCGATAAATGCCAGTTTCTTTTTCCCCTGGGAAGATTTTTCTTCTTCTGTAAGGAGCTGTTCTACGACGGACACTTTGTCCTGGGGCAGCAGCTCACTGTAAACTTTGTCTACGCCCAATTCTTTGCCAACAGCCTCCCCGACTTCTTTCCGGTCACCGGTCAGCATGACGATCTTTGAGACGCCTTCCTGTTTCATTTCAGAGAGGGCACGGGCGGATTCTTCTTTTATTTCATCCTGGATCAGGACCGCGCCAAGGTAAGCCCCGTCCTGTGCCACATAGGCGATCGTGGCGGCGGGGTCTTCCGTTTTCTGGAAGGAGATTCCCAGCCCTTCCATTAATTTGGCGTTCCCGACGCAGATTTCCCGGCCGTCTGCTTTTGCCACCAGCCCCTGCCCGGCGATATTTTCGGTATCGCTGATGGGCACGAGGCCTTTGGCTGCCTCCGGGTCCTGTTTTTCCAAGGCTGCCCGGATGGACGATGCGATGGGGTGGGTGGACATGCCTTCCGCCTGTGCTGCAGCATAAAGTACCTGATCCTTCGTTACGCCTTCCGCGGGAAGGACCTTTGTTACGGAAAAGGTGCCTTTGGTCAGGGTGCCGGTCTTATCCGAAACCACTGTGCCCAGGTTTGCCATAAGTTCCAGGTAGTTGGACCCTTTCACCAGGACACCCTGCTTGCTGGCAGCCCCGATGCCTCCAAAGAATGCCAGGGGGACGGAAATGACCAAAGCACAGGGACAGGAAATTACCAGGAAGGTACATGCCCGGTAAATCCAGGTCAAAGGCTGGCGGGTGATAAGGGAAGGGATCACGGCCAGCGCCAAAGCCGCATATACCACGATAGGGGTGTAATAGCGGGCAAAGCGGGTGATGAAATTCTCCGTACGGGATTTCTTTTCGGAAGCGGTTTCCACCAGTTCCAGGATTTTAGCAACAGTGGAATCCTCAAATTCCTTGTCAGCCCGCATGCGCAGCAGCCCTTCGCCGTTGATGCAGCCGGAAAGCAGGGCATCACCCGGATGGACGCTGCGGGGGACGGATTCCCCGGTCAGGGCGGAAGTGTTGACCATGCTGTCGCCGCTTAAGACGGTGCCGTCTACCGGTACTTTTTCGCCGGGCTTTACCAGGAGCACGTCCCCTTCTTCCACATCGTCGCAGTCGATGACTTCTGACGTGCCATCCGGGTTTTCCCGGACTGCCTCTTCCGGCACCATGTCCATAAGGCCGGCGATGGAATTACGGGAGCGGCCTACCGCGTAGCTCTGGAACCATTCGCCGATCTGGTAGAACAGCATGACGGCCACGCCTTCCGCGTTCTGCCCGGTGGCGAAGGCGCCCAGGGTCGCGATAAACATCAGGAAGCTTTCATCAAAAGGCTGGCGGTTCTTGATGCCCAGGAAGGCTTTCCGGATCACCGGCCAGCCGCTTAAAAGGTAGGGCACCAGGTAAACCAGGAACGAATACAGCCTGACATGGAACAGGGGCTTTACAGCGCCGGCTTTGTCCAGGACAAGGAGAACCAGGTAAAGGGCGGTTATGCCCAGCAGGCCGTGAAGCTGCTTTTTCTGATTTTTATCCATAGAGGACTCCTTTCGCTTTCTCTGCCGTATCAGGCATAAAGCAAAGACCAAAGGCATTTATCAGGAATTACCATCGGAGAGACTGGCCGCTTATATGTGCGCATCGTGTGCAGGCGCAGCCCGGTCCGTCCTTACGATAGGAAACGGGAGAGCCGCAACATGAAAGACCACGCTTCGCGTGAGGCGATCTATGTCATCGCCCTGCTAGGCGAGACGGCGGACGATGCGGCTGGTACATCGTGAGGGATTACATTTCTACTGAAAAATCAGGCTCGATCTTCCTGCCGGTTTTGACCGCTTCCTTTAAAATCTCGTCGAACCTGGCATCGTCAGCGTCCAGCGTGAATTTCTGCATCATGAAGTTGACTTTTGCGTCATTTACGCCATCGATTTTCTTGATAGCATCCTCTACTTTTGCGGCACAGTTGGCACAGTCGATTTCGCATTTGAATTTTTTCTTCATGGTAAGGTCCTTTCCGGGAGGGGCTATTCTTCGATATGCTCCCGCCCCATGGCAATGATGGTTTTTACGTGGTCGTCGGCCAGGGAATATACGACGGATTTCCCCTCCCGCCTGGACTGGATCAGCTTGGAAGTCTTTAAGATTTTCAGCTGGTGGGAGACGGCGGACTGGTTCATGTCAATGGCTTCGCAGATTTCCGTTACATTTTTTTCGCCGCTGAACAGGGCGTAAAGGATTTTGATCCTGGTGGAATCTCCGAAAATCTTAAACAGTTCTGCCAGTTCTCCCAGCTCGTCTTCTGAAACGGAGGCGATCAGGTGGTCGATGTCCCGTCGGCATTTTTTTTCTTCTGTGTCCGGCATAATGCATCCTCTCTGTTACAAAGAGCCCTGCTTTTCCTTTTCCCAAAAGCAAAGCATGAATTGTTATTCATATGAATATATTATCATACGATGCGGAGAAGTCAATACGGGATGGGGAAAATTTGGAAGTTTTTTAGAAAGCAGGTAGACGACGTATTCCAAGCCGTCCTTATGGAGAACCGCGCCAGGAAAGACCACGCTTCGCGTGAGGGCGCGGCCTGGAACAACCAACTGTTTTTTATGCGGAAAAGAAAATATTGCGTATTTCCTGCAATGGAAAAAAGCGGCGTTATTTCAAGGCTTCCCGCAGCTGGCTCAGGAACCGGAGGGACTACTGCTGATGAAATGGGACGACGACAACGTTATTTCAAGGCTTCCCGCAGCTCATCCAGAAACAAAGCAGGCAGCGGGTTTTTATTGCTCCTGCGGCAGAGGGAATAGATGGAAATATGGGGGAGGCCGTCCGGAAGGGGCGCTTTGCGGATGCCGTGGATCTGGAATTCCGGGCTCAGTTCCTCCGGCATGATGGAGACGCCTTTTCCTAAAAGCAGGTCAGTGAGCAGGGCAGTGGCCCCTTTCTTATATAAAATGGTAGGACGCAGTTCCAGCTGCTGCAGCACGTCCCCCACGTCCAGCACGGCATTGCCTTCGTCCTCCAGGAAGAGCAGAGGGTACTGTCCCAGGATTTCAGGAAGATGCGGTTTTTCTCCCTCTGGCAGGATCCGATCTGCCGCAAAAAGATAAAAGGGCATTTCCATCAGGGATTCAATGTCCAGGGCAGGGTCCATCTTCACTTCGTTTGCCATGGAAAAATAAATATCCACATTATCCCGGGCGCTGGGCAGGCTGGAAATAGGGGTAGGAGAGTCGTCATAACGGAATTCCAGCTCCAGAGGGGCGTGCTCTTCCCGAAAATCCTGGGCACAGCGGATCAAGGCACGGCAGAAGCTTTTGCAGGATGGCACCGGCTGGCGCAGCTGCAGCACCAGCCGCCCGCCGGCGGAGGCATTTGCCATATGCCGGACCGACTGTGCCAGGCTCTCTTCCTGTTCCAGCAGGGACTGTGCCCCCTCTAAGAGGGCTTTGCCGGCGGGCGTCAAAGAGATTCCGCGCCCTTTGCGGACAAACAGGGATACCCCAAGCTCCTTTTCCAAAGCGGCGATGTTTTTGCTTAAAGAAGATTGGGATACATACAGGCTTTCCGCCGCCCGGCTGAAGCTGAGCTGGCGGGCGACGGCTACAAAATAAGATAACGAGCGGATTTCCATAGAATAGTGCCCCCAGAGGTTTTGGCTTTATGTTCGGAATCTGGTCGGCCAGGTAACAGGCTGCCCCATAAGTATTCCTAAATGGAATAGAATTATAGGAATATCTGGCGAAAAAGCCATTGGATTATTCCGTAAAGGAATTATATACTAAGGGAGAATAAAAGGAAAGAAAAAATGCTTTCGAGCATAAGTTTTCCCACAAATGCCATCCCCCACAAGAGGATGACGCAGGCCGCGCCTTCGCGCGCAGTGCGAATTTTGATGGCGTGGCTTTCCCGCAGATGCCATTCCCCGCAGGGTGATGACGCAGGCCGCGCCTCCGCGCGCAGCGCGAATCTTAATGGCGCAGCTTTACAGCACAATGCACATTTCAATGGCATAGCCCTTAAATGCCTGGGACCTTAAGGAAAAGGAGGAATTTATGAACCCGTATTATCCAAAGCTGTTTGAACCGTTTACGATTAAAAGGACGACCTTTAAGAACAGGATTTTTTCTGTCCCCAATATGATGAGCCATATGGACTACAAGGGGCGTCCGGATGATTCCATGATCGCTTATTTTGGTGAGAAAGCCAGGGGCGGCGCTGCCGTTGTAACCCTTGGTGATACGCCGGTGGACAGGGAGCACGCCGCTTCCAATCCCCGCTCTTTTGCTGTGACCCCGGAGAACCAGCCTATGCTGGCAGAAATCGCCAGTGCCATCCATGAAGGCGGCGCCCTTGCCAGCCATGAGCTGAACCATGCCGGCAACGTAGCAGTGAAAGAGGCGAACTATGGCGGCGACGACTGGATGCCCTGGGGACCTGTGGATGCCGTACGCTGGGACGGCGTCAAAATCCATGGCATGACGAAGGAAGAGATGGAGCTGGTAGCAGGGCACTTTGCGGATGCCGCGGAAATTTTAAAGACGGCCGGCTATGACATGTGCCTGATCCATGGCGGGCATGGATGGCTTCTGGACCAGTTTATTTCCCCGCTTTACAATACCAGGACCGATGAGTTCGGCGGCAGTGTGGCAAACCGTGCCAAGTTCCCGCTGATGGTAGTTGACGCCATCCGGGAACGCTGCGGCGAGAATTTCCTGATCGAATACCGTATGTCCGGCGCCGAGGAAATCGAAGGCGGTACTACAGCAGAGCAAGGCATCGAGTTCGCAAAACTCCTGGATGACAAGGTGGACATTATCCACGTTTCCGCAGGCCTTGATATTGAAGAAGCACAGGCTGTCCATACCCATCCCACCATGTTCCTTCCCCATGGCGTAAACGTACATTATGCAGAAGGGATCAAGAAAGCCGGCGTAAAGTCCCCAGTTCTGACTTTGGGCGGCATCAATACCCCGGAACTGGCAGAAAAAGTGCTGGAAGAAGGGAAAGCGGATATTGTCGGTTTCGCGAGGGCGCTGATCGCAGACCCCTATTTCCCGGAAAAAGCACGCCATGGCCATCCGGAAGACATCATCCCGTGCCTGCGCTGTCTTGACTGCCTGACCGGGCTTCATGAAGGCAACAACCTGAAGTGTGCCGTGAATCCCATGACGGCCAGGGAAGAGCGCTACCGCAACCTTCTGCAGCCTGCAAAACGCCAGAGGAACGTGCTGGTTGTAGGTGGAGGCCCCGGCGGGATGCAGGCAGCCATTACGGCAGCAAAGAGAGGGCATATCGTAACGCTGGCAGAAAAAGAGGGCCATCTTGGGGGACTTTTGAAATTTACCGATTATGACAGCCTCAAAGTGGACCTGATGCGCCTTAAGAATTACCTGATCGCCCAGGTGGAAAAGAATGAAATCGACGTGAAGCTCAATACGGAAGTTACGCCGGAATTCATCAAAGCAGGCGCTTATGATGCCGTAATCCTGGCAGTCGGCTCCACCCCGTCCAGGCCGCCAATCCCGGGACTGGATGACCCGAGCGTACAGCATGCTACCACTGTATATACCAACCTGGAAGGCTTCGGCAGGAAAGTCGCCATCCTGGGCGGCGGACTTGTAGGATGCGAAACAGGACTTTATCTTGCAGAAAACGGGCATGATGTTACAATAATCGAAATGCAGGATGAAATCGCCCCGGAAGCAAACTGGATGCATAAGGAGGGCATGATGCAGGCATTTGCCAAGGCACCGATTACCTGCAGGACCGGCCTTAAAGTCTCCAAGGTAGTACCCCACAAGGGTGTCTATGCGGTGGACAAGGAAGGAAAAGAAGTCTTTATCGAAGCAGAAGGCATCTGCTATGCCATGGGGCAGCGTCCCAGGACTGACGTGGTAGACAAGCTTAAGGACGTGGTCATCGATACGGAAGTCATCGGCGACTGCTATAAGCCAAGAAAAGCACGCCAGGCCATGGAAATGGGCTTTTGGGCTGCCGTTCGCCTGGCATAAGCATAACTGGAATAACCAACCCAGGTCCCTGCTGCGTTCTGCGGCAGGGACTTGTTGTATGGTGGAGAGCCATGCCATTGGAATGCACGCTTCGCGTGCGAAGGCGTGGCCCGCGTCATCACCCTGTGGGGGATGACATTTTACGGGAGAGCTGCGCCATGCAGATTCGCACTGCGTGCGAAGGCGCGGCCTGCGTCGCCACCCTGCGGGTGGTGACATTTTGCCCTCCGGAAAGGAGCACTGGCCATGGACATGATGGAAGAAGCACGGAAAATGAAACTGGCATCCCCTTTTGTAGCAGCCTCTTCCCTGGAAACGAGGAACAGGGCGCTGGAAATGGTGGCGGATGCGCTTTCTTCGCACAAAGATGAAATTTTTGCCGCCAACCAGGAAGACCTGGAAAGGGCTGAAGCGGAAGGCATTTCCCCGGCTGTAAAAAAGAGGCTGAAATTCGGACAGGAAAAGCTGGACGATGTGCTGGCCGGGATCCGGCAGCTGGTCCGCCTCCCGGACCCGGTAGGGAAAGTGCAGCTAAAAAGGGAGCTGGATGACGACCTCCTTTTGGAACGGGTGACCTGCCCCATCGGCGTGATCGGTGTCATTTTCGAGGCACGCCCGGATGCCATGGTCCAGATTTCCACCCTCTGTATAAAAAGCGGCAACTGCGCGATTTTAAAGGGAGGGAAGGAAACAGCGGGGACGAACAAAGTGCTGTTCGGGCTTATTTATGATGCGGCTGTTTCTGCCGGCATGCCAAAGGAATGCCTCCTGCAGGCGCAGCAGCATAATGAGATCGACGAGCTTTTGTCCTGTGACCGTTATGTGGACCTTTTAATCCCCCGCGGTTCCAATGCCTTTGTCCAGTACATCATGAACCATACCAAAATCCCGGTTATGGGGCACGCGGACGGGATTTGCCATATTTATGTAGACAAGGCCGCGGACCAGCAGATGGCCATCCGCATCCTGGTGGACGCCAAGACCCAGTATACGGCAGCGTGCAACGCGGTGGAAACCATTCTGATCCACAGGGACATTGCAAAAGAGTTCCTTCCAAAGCTGAAAAAAGCTTTTGACGAGGCAGGGGTCAGGATCCGTGGTACCAAGGAAGTGACGGATGCCATCGGCGGGGAGACCATGGCGGAGGATGGCTTTGCCAAGGAGTACCTGGACCTGGTCGCATCCGTGAAAATGGTAGGGAGCCTCGATGAAGCCATCGCCCATATCAACCGTTTCGGGTCCCACCATACAGATGCCATTGTGACACAGGACCAGCAGGCGGCGGAAAGATTCATGCAACTGGTGGATTCCGCAGGGGTATACCAGAACTGTTCCACCCGTTTTGCCGACGGATACCGCTATGGATTCGGTGCGGAAGTGGGGATCAGCACGGGCAAGCTTCATGCCAGGGGGCCGGTAGGCCTGGAAGGGCTCGTTACTTACAAGTACAAGCTTTACGGCCATGGAGATATCGTAGGTGATTACGCTTCTGGAAAACGAAAATTTACCCATAAGGACCTTTCCTGAAAAAGTCCTTGGGGGATGTGTTCATGTAAATTGCTGATAAAGAAGGAGGACCGCACCATGAAAACACGCACTGCATGCGTGGGCGCGGCCTGCTTCTCCATCCTCCGGGTGATGGAATAGAACCAAGGAAGAGCCGCGTCGTGAAGGAAACTTCATGGCGCGGCTTCTTTATGCACATTGCCGGGCGTTGACTTTTTTCTGTTCTACAATTAATATCAAAACAGCGGCCTAATTTTGCCGTAGAAAGAGAAATTGGTTACAAAAGTCCTGTGGAGGAGGAAATAGGATGGAGACCTATGGATTAGAGAAAATCGGAATTGTCAATCCGAGAGCCGTGTACCGGAACATGAGCCCGGCAAAATTGACAGAGGAAGCGCTTCGAAGGGGAGAAGGAGTCCTCAGCGATACCGGCGCCCTTGTAGTAGAGACAGGAGCCTACACCGGCCGTTCGGCAAAGGACAAATTCCTGGTAGACGTGCCATCGGTGCATGACACGATCGCCTGGGGCGATGTAAACCGCCCGTTTTCCAGGGAAGACTACCTTTCCATCCGCGCCAAGGTCATTGCTTACCTCCAGAACAGGGACATTTTCCTTTTTGACGGGATGGCAGGGGCAGACCCGAAATATACGAAGAAATTCCGTATTGTCAATGAGCTTGCCAGCCAGAACCTGTTTATCCGCAACCTTTTGATCGTGCCGGATGAAAAGCAGCTTGCTGAATATGGCGACCCGTTCTTTACGGTCATCGCGGTACCGGGCTTCCACTGCGACCCGGAGAGGGACCATACCCGTTCCCAGGCAGCCATCCTTCTGGACTATGAAGCCCATGAAGCCATTATCGCAGGTACCCAGTACGCCGGCGAGATTAAAAAGACGGTATTCTCCGTCATGAACTATTTCCTGACGGACGAAGGGATCCTCCCGATGCATTCTTCCGCCAACATGGATCCCAAGACCCATGAAACGGCAGTATTTTTCGGCCTTTCCGGTACTGGAAAGACGACCCTTTCCGCTGACCCATCCAGGATGCTGATCGGCGATGACGAGCATGGATGGTCACCGGACGGCATCTTCAATATCGAAGGCGGCTGTTATGCAAAATGCATCCACCTGGACCCGGAAGGAGAACCGGAAATCTATGGCGCCATTAAATTTGGTTCTGTAGTAGAAAACGTAGTCTTGGACCCGGATACCAGGGAACCGGACTACGATGATAATTCTTTAACCGAAAACACCAGGGTGGGTTATCCCATTGAGTATATCCCCAATGCGGCGATCCCGGGCGTAGGCGGCATCCCGAAGGTCGTCATCTTCCTGACGGCAGATTCCTTTGGCGTGCTCCCGCCCATCAGCCGCCTTTCCCAGGAAGCGGCCATGTACCAGTTCGTCACCGGCTTTACTTCCAAGGTGGCAGGTACCGAGATCGGCATCAAGGAGCCGGTACCGACCTTCTCCACTTTGTTTGGGGAGCCTTTCATGCCAAGGCCTGCGGAAGTTTATGCTAAAATGCTGGGTGAAAAGATTGCAAAATACGGCACCAAGGTTTACCTGGTGAACACCGGATGGACCGGAGGCCCTTATGGCACAGGTTCCAGGATGAAGCTGAAATATACCCGTTCCATGGTTACGGCTGCCCTGGAAGGCACGCTGGAACAGGTCCGGTATCAGCATGACGACCGGTTCAACCTGGATATCCCGCAGTCCTGCCCCAATGTCCCCTCTGAGATCATGAACCCCAGGGATACATGGGCAGACAAGGAAGCTTATGACAAGCAGGCGGACAAACTGGCCGGCATGTTTGAAGAAAATTTTGCAAAGAAATATCCGGAGATGGATAAGGAAATCGCACAAGCAGGGCCTAAGCCGTTAAATGCATAAGGGGCTGCCGGGTGGACCATGCCATAAAACCCGTGCATCGCATGAAGGCGTGGCTGCTGTCTCCCCCATCGGGTGATGTATTTCTCTAAGGTGGGCTACGCTATAAAAACGCGCACTGCGCGCGAAGGCGTGGCTGCCGTCCCGCCCTGCGGGCGATGACATTTTCCGGTGTAATGTGCCTGCAGGCATGCTGCAGGGAAGGGCGCGTCTGACATTTTGCCGGAGGCGCCCTGTTTTTCGGAGGATTTCCAAAGACAGCCGTAAATTTGATAAAAGGATCATGGCTTTTTAAGCGTGCCGTACGTCCACGTGTATATCATGTGGATCATTCAGGGGGTGTTTTATGGAGAAGGGAATGTTAACGTGGGAAAAGGGATGCAGGCTTGTCCTGGCCAGCGCCTCTCCCAGGCGGAAAACCCTGCTCTCCCTGCTGGGCATCCCTTTTGAAGTGGATCCGGCCCAGGGGGAAGAAATTTCAAAGGAAACCCGGCCGGCCGAGAAAGTGCTGGAGCTTTCTTCCCATAAAGCGGTGGAAGTGCTGCAGAGGCAGGCAGGAAACGTGGTGGTCCTTGGAGCGGATACGGTAGTCGCCTGTGACGGCCGCATTTTCGGGAAGCCGAAGGATGAGGAAAACGCCAAAAGGATGCTGCGCACCTTGCAGGGCAGGACCCACCAGGTTTATACGGGGGTATCCCTGCTTTGGCGTAAAGACGGGGAAATCCTCGAAAAACATTTTTATGAAGAGACAGCCGTGGAATTTTTCCCAATGACGGAGGATGAAATCGAAGGCTATGTAAGGACAGGAGAGCCCATGGACAAAGCAGGAGCCTATGGGATCCAGGGACAGGGAGGCCTGTTCGTCCGTGGCATTACCGGGGATTATAGCAACGTAGTGGGCCTGCCGGTGGCAAGGACCTTCCACGAACTGGAAAGCTGGATGGGACAGACGCCACATTCCGCATCGTAAGGAACCTTACCTCTGAAGCGGGTCCCTTCTTACGATAAAAAAATGGGAGGAAAAGAGCAATGCGCTTATGGCCAAAGGAAAAGCAGCTGCAGGTGGTTCTCGAACTGGAAAATGAACACCATGTCCCCCGGCCGCCCAGGCGGGGAGGGGAGTCTGCCGTGCTGATCCCGCTTTTGGAATCAGAAGACGGGTATGATGTGCTCCTGGAACAGCGTTCCCTGGCATTGGATGTACAGCCGGGGGACATCTGCCTGCCCGGAGGAGGGCTGGAAGGAGACGAAAAGCCTTCGCAGGCAGCTGTCCGGGAGACTGTGGAGGAACTTCTGGTAGACAGGCAGCAGGTGAAGCTTTTGGGCGCGCTGGACGGCGTTTATGGTCCCGGGGACAGGATTATCTGGCCCTTTGTGGGAATGCTGCGGGATTACCGGGATACCTGGTCCAAGGACGAGGTGGACCATACGTTCCGCATCCCGTTGTCCTATTTCCTGGAAACGGATCCGGAACGCTACCGCGCGGTGCAGACCACGGTGCCGGAGGAAGGGTTCCCCTATGAACTGGTCAGCGGGGGCAGGAAATATGCGTTCCGGAAAAGGGAGCATATTTTTTTGTTTTACCGCCATCCGAAGGCAACTGTATGGGGCGCCACAGCAGCCATCATCTATTCTTTCTGCAATTATTTGAAGTGGGCCGGCGCGCATTGACACATGCGGCTAGTACATCGCAAGGAATCCTCCCGCTAAAGCGGGTCCCTCCTTACGATATATAAAGGAAAGGCGGGAGCTTTATGGTAATAGAGACAAATAGCGCGCAGGAGACCAGGCAGGCCGGCAGAAAGCTGGCGGAAAAAGCCGGGCCGGGGCAGGTTTATGTCCTGGATGGGGAACTGGGCGTAGGGAAGACGGTATTTGCCCAGGGCTTTGCCGAAGGGCTTGGCATAGAGGAGCCGGTAAACAGCCCTACCTTTACCATCCTGCAGGAATATGAGGGAGGCAGGCTCCCCCTTTACCATTTTGACGTTTACCGGATTGAAGAGCCGGAAGAAATGGAAGAGCTGGGGTACGAAGAGTTCTTTTACGGGGAAGGCGTGTCCCTGGTGGAATGGGGCTGCCAGATCCAGGAGCTGCTTCCGGAGGATGCGGTATATATCACGATTGAGAAGGATCCGGAAAAAGGTTTTGACTACCGGAGGATCCGGATAGAAGGTGCAGGCAATGAAGATTTTAGCGATTGACAGTTCGGGGCTGGTGGCCAGCGCCGCAGTTTTAGAAGACCAGGTGCTTTTGGGGGAATATACGACGAATTACAAAAAGACCCACTCCCAGACCCTGCTTCCCATGGTGGCGGAACTGAAAAAGATGCTGGAACTGGATCTTTCTACGCTGGACGCCATCGCCGTCGCGCAGGGACCGGGCTCTTTTACAGGGCTTAGGATCGGCGCCGCTACGGCAAAGGGGCTGGGGCTGGCTTTGGACCTGCCCCTGGTGCCGGTGCCTACGGTGGATGCCTTGGCTTACAACCTGGCGGGCGCGGCAGGGATTGTATGCCCGCTTATGAACGCCAGGAGGAACCAGGCCTACACCGGTATTTATGAGTATGATGGATTCAAGCAGGTGGTGCTGCGGCAGCAGTGCGTCACTGCCCTTTCCGACATCCTACAGGATGTAAACGGCAGGGGGGGGCATGTGTCCTTCTTAGGGGATGGCATCCCTGTATTCAAGGAGCAGATAGAGAAAGAGTGCACGGTCCCCTTCTCTTTTGCACCGGCACACCTGGCACAGCAGAGGGCAGGTGCGGTGGGCGCTTTGGGCATGCTGCTTTTCCAGGAGGGAAAGGCAGTAAACGCGGATGACTTTGTACCGGTCTACCTGAGGCTTTCCCAGGCAGAGCGGGAACGGAAGGAAAAGCTGGAGAAAGAAAAAGCGCAGGCAAAGGAAAATGCGGGAGACGCCAGCGCGGATGGCGCCGGGAAGGGCGTTTCGTGAGCCGGAAAAGCCCGGGCATGCACCAGGAAAGTGCCGGCGATAAGCCGGAAAGAGGGAAAAGCATGAGGCGGAAAAGAAGGCAGGCCATGGACCGGAAAGAGGATGAAGCATGAGCCGGCAGGCACCCGGAAGCGAGGAACCGCCCGTCCGCGGAATTACGATCCGGGAAATGGAGGAAAAGGATATCCTCCAGGTTGCGGAAATAGAGAAAGCCAGCATCCAGCAGCCCTGGACGAAGGAATCCTTTGAAGAGGCTGCCTTCCTGCCCCATACCCTGTTCCTCGCAGCGGAGGAAAATGGGCAGGTGCTGGGCTATATCGGCTGCTATTTTTCTTTTGAAGATGCTGAAATCAGCGGGATCGCGGTCAAAAAGGACCAGCGGCGCCGGGGCGTGGGAGACCTCCTCCTGTATGGCGCGGAGCGCCTTCTGGCGGAAAAAGGAGTAAAGAGGGTCGTTTTGGAAGTGCGCAGGTCCAACACCGGCGCACAGGCTTTTTATGGGAAAAACGGCTTTGAGAAAATCGGGGAGCGGAAAGGCATGTACGATTTCCCGAAAGAGGATGCTTTTGTAATGGAGAAAAGAGAAGAAAATGATTGACGTCTGCCTGCTGGGAACCGGAGGGATGATGCCGCTGCCATACCGGTGGCTCACATCGCTTTATGTAAGATACAATGGAAAAGCGTTCTTGGTGGACTGCGGGGAAGGCACCCAGATCGCCATGAAGGAGGCTGGGCTTTCCCCAAAGCCCATTGACGTGATATGCTTTACCCATTACCACGCGGACCATATCAGCGGGCTGCCGGGGATGCTGCTTTCCATGGGGAATGCGGACCGGACGGAGCCGGTGGACCTGATCGGCCCCAAGGGTCTGGAAAAGGTGGTAAGCGCCCTCAGGACCATCGCGCCGGAGCTGCCTTTCCAGCTGCGCTTCCATGAGCTTTCCCAGGCACAGGAGGATTTCTGCTTCGACGGGCTGCAGATCCAGGCTTTTAAAGTCAAGCACAATATCACCTGCTATGGGTATTCCATGCGGCTTCCCCGCAGCGGGAAATTCCAGATGGACAAGGCCCTTGCCCTGGGACTGCCCAAAAACTGCTGGGGAAGGCTGCAGAAGGGCGAGACCCTGGAATGGGAAGGGCAGGTTTATACACCGGACCAGGTGATGGGGCCGCCCAGGAAGGGGCTCCATCTGACTTACTGTACGGATACCCGGCCTACGAAAGCCATCGAACAGCAGGCGGAAGGGGCGGACCTTTTTATCTGTGAAGGGATGTACGGCGACGAGGAAAAGCTGCCGAAGGCAAAACAGAACCGACATATGATGATGCGCGAGGCCGCCCAGCTTGCGGCTGATGCGGACCCGAAGGAACTGTGGCTTACCCATTACAGCCCCTCTGTAGGCTATCCGGAAAATTATCTGGGCAAGCTCTGCCAGATTTTCCCACGGACAGTAGCGGCAAAGGATGGCAGGAAAATCACCCTTTCCTTCGAGGATGAGGGCTGAGCGGCCGGTGGAAGGAAGGATGGCAGAAAAGCGGCTTGGAAAGGAAGGCTGCAGAAACTTTCCGGATAAGCAGCTGTAACAGCTGAATAATAGAACGGCTTGTTCCATTGACAGGATAGCGGCCGGAAAGACAGCGGCCCTATAGATTGGCATTCAAGGAAAATGGTATTGGCAAAGCATCCTGGAAATCACCGGGCGCGCTTTGCTTTGGAAAGGAGCAGATCCGTGGAAGGCGAAACAAAGATTCTGGCCATTGAAAGCTCTTGCGACGAGACGGCGGCAGCCGTAGTGGTAAACGGCAGGGACGTGCGCTCCAACATCATATATTCGCAGATTGACCTGCATACCCTTTATGGCGGGGTAGTGCCGGAGATTGCTTCCCGAAAACATATCGAAAAGATCAACCCGGTGATACGGGCGGCCCTAAGGGAGGCACAATGTACCCTGGACGACCTGGACGCGGTGGCGGTTACCTATGGTCCGGGGCTGGTGGGCTCCCTTTTAGTGGGTGTATCAGCAGCAAAAGCCATCAGCTTTGCCAAAGGCCTCCCGCTGGTGGGCGTGCACCATATCGAAGGGCATATCAGCGCCAATTACATTGAAAACAAGGAGCTGGAGCCGCCTTTCGGGTGCCTGGTGGTTTCCGGAGGGCATACCCATCTGGTCAACGTAAAGGATTATGGGCAGTATGAAATCCTGGGAAGGACCCTGGATGACGCCGCAGGGGAAGCTTTTGACAAAGTGGCCAGGGCTATCGGCCTGGGTTATCCCGGAGGTCCGAAGATTGAAAAGGTTTCAAAAGAAGGAAATCCGGACGCCATTGAATTCCCGAGGGCGAAGATCGAGGGACATCCCTATGATTTCAGCTTCAGCGGCCTGAAAAGCGCGGTGTTAAACTACCTGAACGGCTGTAGAATGAAGAATATTGAAATCAACAGGGCGGACGTGGCTGCTTCTTTCCAGCAGTCGGTCATTGACGTCCTGGTGGGCAACGCGCGCAAAGCCATCCACCAGTTTGGATTTAAAGATTTTGCCATCGCGGGAGGGGTATCCTCGAACCAGGTTTTCCGCAAAGCCATGGAACAGATGTGCAAAGGGGAGGACGTGCGCTTTTACCATCCCTCGCCGATCCTGTGCACGGACAACGCTGCCATGATCGGGGCAGCTGCTTACTATGATTTCCGCAACGGGATCCGCAGCGGGCTGGACCTGAACGCGGTACCGAACTTGAAATTAGGGGGAAAGATAATGCAGGAAAAAGAAACGGCAGTGGTAGTGGCCGGAGGTGTCGGAAAACGTATGGGAAGCAGCGTGCCGAAGCAGTACCTGCCTCTTTTGGGCAGGCCGGTGCTGTATTACAGCCTTGCTGCCTTTCAAAAAAGCCCTGTCACGGATATTGTGCTGGTGGCAGCAGAAGGATACCTGGATTACTGCAAAACGGAAATCGTGGAAAAATACGGTCTTTCAAAGGTGAAAAAAATTGTCCCTGGGGGAAAAGAACGTTTTGACTCTGTTTACCGTGGGCTTTTAGCTGCGGAAGGGGCGGATTATGTGTATATCCATGACGGGGCCAGGCCGGGCCTTTCCTTGGAGCTGGTCGATACGTTAAGGCAGCAGGTAAGGGAGTACCAGGCGGTAACGGCGGCAGTCCCGGTAAAAAGCACCATCAAAGCGGCGGGAGAGGACGGGTTTGCCTGCGCCACACTGGACAGGGATACCCTGTGGGATATACAGACCCCCCAGGCCTTCTCCTACCCGCTGATCCGGGGAGCTTATCAAAAGATGATGCAGGCGCAGCATTCCGATGTGACAGATGATACCATGGTGGCAGAGCGTTTTGCGGGGCAGAGAGTAAAGCTGTGCATGGGAAGCTATAGCAATTTCAAGGTCACGACGCCGGAGGACCTTGTGATGATGGAAGCGCTCCTGGCATCCAAAACGGCTCAGCCATGAAGACAGCCTTTGAAAAAATGGAAGACGTTGTAAAAGGGCGGATGCCGCATTCCGATTTGCCCATTGGACGATGCGGCTGGCACATCACAGGGAACGGAAAAGCAGCCAGCATTGGAGAATCATTGACCGATAACAGGATTTAAGGGAATGCCAGCGCTTTTTTCGAAATCGCAGGAGCCGAAGAAGTAAAGCAATTTTAGAATATTTTCTATCCGGAAGAAGGCAGATATCCTTGATGGATGGATATCATGCCAAAGAAAATGAAAAAAATAGGGAAAGCGTGTTGACAGTCGGGAAAAGAAATGGTAATATCATTTTTGCGTCACAACGAGACGCCGGGACCCGCTGAGCGGTCCATGCCGATATGGAGAGGTATCGAAGTGGCCATAACGAGGCGGTCTTGAAAACCGTTTGTCCGAAAGGGCGCGTGGGTTCGAATCCCACCCTCTCCGCTAGCCGTAAGGCAAATTAAATAGTTCGAAGAGATTCGAGCAGTTATGGAGAAGTACCCAAGCTGGCCGAAGGGACACCCCTGGAAAGGGTGCAGGTCGTTAACAGCGGCGCGAGGGTTCAAATC
>CADBRV010000107.1 GCA_902797185.1 uncultured Lachnospiraceae bacterium | reverse complement strand
TGGCCCTTTCTTTGGTATGGCTTTTATTGCGATGTATCAGAGAGTGGGTGCAAAGCTGACATGGGCTCCCATTTGATGGCTGGCGGCTATATTACGAGCTGCCGTGCATCGCACGAATTGGGCAGCAGGATTAGGTTCCCCTGTCCGTTTTCAAAATCAAACCTTATTATACCATATGCGCGTCACTTTTTGCGGTAAGCTTTTTCAAGATGCGGATATATTCTGCCGTTAACGCCGAAGGGCGGATGTCTTTGGGCAGGATGTAACCGATCTGCATGGAATCATTTACCTTCAGAGGGCGGGCTACGATATTCGGGCCGTT
The DNA here is from genome assembly GCA_902797185.1 of uncultured Lachnospiraceae bacterium. Taxonomy (GTDB): domain Bacteria; phylum Bacillota; class Clostridia; order Lachnospirales; family Lachnospiraceae; genus RUG14243. The sequence continues at coordinate 4,464 of CADBRV010000107.1, read as the reverse complement.
CAGCTTTTCGCTGATGACGCCGCTGCAGATGGTATACCCGTCCAACCCCACCAGCATGTTAAAAAGGCTGGCCCGGTCGCAGACGACGATGTCCTTGTCACAGTCCTCCGTGCTGAGAATCTCCTCGGAAAAATAAAACGCGTTGTGGCTTCCCTGCTCATAAGAAAGCCGTGGATAGGGGCGCAGGTCTTCCAAGGTGAGTTCCTCTTTCTGTGCCAAAGGGTTGCCTTTTCCGATGAAAACATGGGGAGAAGCGGTAAACAGAGGATAAAATGCCAGGTTGTTGTCCTTTAAGGTTTTGCGGATTACGGTTTCATTATAGCTGTTTAAATAAAGCACCCCGATTTCGCTGCGCAAGCGGGTGACGTCTTCGATAATGGCATAAGTCTGGGTTTCCCGCATATGGAATTCATACTTTTCGCCGCCGGAAAGACGCAGCAGTTCCACAAAAGCCTCCACCACGAAAGAATAGTGCTGGGAGGAGACGCAGAAACGGTTCTTCCCGCTGGATTTGCCTTTGTACCGCTCCTCCATCAGGTAAGCTTGTTCCAGCACCTGGCGGGCATAGCCCAAAAATTCGTCCCCTTCCGGGGTCAGCGTAATGCCCTTTTTCGAGCGGGAAAAGATCGTAATCCCGTATTCCGCCTCCAGCTCGTGGATGGCGCTGGTGAGGCTGGGCTGGGAAATGTAGAGTTTTCCTGCCGCTTCCGTGATATTCCCGGTGTCGGCAGCGGTAATGACATAGGTTAGCTGCTTTAAAGTCAAGAGATCCTCCTCTCCAGAAAGAATCTGCCTTCTTTGGCATTGCAGCAGGAATCTTCCATAGTGAATTTTCGAAACAGGTGCTGTGTTTGCGTTCCAAATCGCCCTTCCTTACGTTGAATAGTTTTAACCCATTTGAATATTTATACCATAGATTCAATCTATGGAAAAGCGGAATATATATGTATTTTACGGGACGCGTACATAGGGTTAAGATAATGCCAGTCCAACACAGAGAAGCAAACCAACCGGGATAGTAGGATAAGGAGGATATGATAATATGAGTACATTACATGCACCGTTTCGATATGACTATGTAGGAAGCTTTTTAAGGCCGAGGGAACTGAAAGCAGCCCGCCAGCAGTATGAAGAAGGAAAGCTGGACGACGCAGGGCTTAAGGCAGTCGAGGATCAATGCATCCGGGAGCTGGTAGAGAAGCAGAAATCGCTGGGTTACCATGTGATTACCGACGGGGAGTTCCGTCGCAGCTACTGGCATCTTGATTTTATGTGGGGGATCCAGGGCATCGAGCACATCGAGCTGGACCATGGGTATTTCTTCCACGATGAAGAGACCACCAAGGGCTCCTGCAAGGTGACCGGGAAGATCAGCGGGGAAAACCATCCGTTTGTGGAGCATTTTAAGTTTGTAAAACAGTTTGAGGATGAAAACACCGTTGCCAAGCAGACCATGCCTTCCCCGGCACAGACCCTTGCGGAGCTGTACCGTGAGGATAACGGGAAAGCCACTTCTGCCATCTATCCGGACCAGGAAGAGCTGCTCCAGGACCTGGCTGCCGCTTACCGTACCGTGATCCGTGACCTGTATGACGCGGGCTGCCGCAATATCCAGTTCGACGACTGCACCTGGGGCATGATCGTGGACGACAATTTCTGGCAGGAAATGGCCGGCGCAGGGTTTACCCTGGAAGAGGAAGCCGGCAAATACCTGAAGGCAAACAACCTGGCACTGCAGGATTTACCGGAGGACCTGGTGGTCAATACCCATATCTGCCGGGGCAACTACCATTCTACTTATGCCTGCACAGGGCCGTACGACAGGGTGGCTCCTTACGTTTTCGCAAAGGAAAATGTAAACGCCTTCTACTTGGAATTTGATGACGAGCGTTCCGGCAGCTTTGACTGCCTGGCACAGGTTCCGGAGGGGAAAAAGGTTGTCCTGGGGCTTATCACAACCAAGCGTCCGTTTCTGGAGGACAAGGCAGCCATCATCCGCAGGATCCATGAGGCAGCAAAGTTCGTGCCGCTGGAAAACCTCTGCCTGAGCCCCCAGTGCGGTTTTGCTTCCTGCGAGATCGGCAACAAGCTGACCCAGGAAGAGCAGTGGGCAAAGCTGCGCCTGGTAAAAGAGATCGCCGAAGAAGTCTGGGGCAAATAAAGCGGGTCCCTCCTTACGATATATAATAAAATCCTCCTTGCCATTGGACGGGCAGGCAGCGGAAGCTGCCCTGCCCGTTTTTCTGTGGGGAAGCGCCCTGCAAAAGCTTGTTTTATGGAAAGGAAACAGTAAAAATGGTAAAGTAATAAAATAATCAGTATAGAAGGGAGCCATGCCATAAAAGGGGGAGCCATGTTACTCTTTGACGTCATCTTTATTTTGTCCTGGTGGTGTATTTTAGGGTTTTCGATGTACAAGGACAGGAGCCGCTACCGTAATACGATTTTCCTTTCCCTGGCGGTATTAATGACCGCGTTTGCCCTCATGGCCACGCTGGCGGAAGCCGGCGGGGAGATGGCGGAACTCGTCATCGTAGGGATCCTGGGGCTGGCTGTCCTTTTCGTGCCCGTCCTTTTGATCGTGAATGGCGTGCAGATGCGTAAAAGGGAAGGAAAAAGCCTGGTCCATATGCTGTCCCTGCTGCTGGGAATCTTGGTTCTGGCGGGGGAAATCTGCCTGGCCGCCGCCATGATCCTCCCGTATTTTGTAAATGGCATGTTTATGGGGAAGACCTTTGCCTGGGCTCCTTTTATCCTGATGTTTATCGCGGCAACCGTGGCTTATGGCTCTGTCATTTTTACTTCTTTTGCGGCCTATACTGCATTCCTGCAGGTGATCCCCAGGAAGCATGATTTTGATTATGTCATTATCCATGGCAGCGGGCTCATTGACGGGGACAAGGTGCCGAAGCTCCTGTCGGACCGGATGGACAAGGCAATCGAGATTTACCGGAAAGACCCGACGCCTCCCATCCTGATCCCATCCGGCGGCCAGGGAGGCGATGAAACCGTGGCAGAAGCCGACGCCATGGCGGTGTACCTGGAAGGAAAAGGGATCCCCAAGGAGCATATTATCCGGGAAAACAAATCTTTAAATACCTACCAGAACCTGGAGAACTGCAAAAAGATTATTGACGCCCAGGAAGGGCGCAAATATACTGCCCTGGTCACCAGCAACTACCATGTTTACCGCGCCCTCCGCTACTGCCGCAAAATTGGGCTTAAGTGCACCGGCGTAGGGGCACATGTAGCCAGGTACTATTGGCCCAGCGCCGTGATCCGGGAATTTGTGGCAATCCATAAGGAAAAGAAGCACTTCCTCCTGTTCGTGGCAGGATGGGCCATCCTGATCGTGCTGCCGTTTGTTTTCATGGCAGCGGGCAGCTGATTGTGTGCAAGGCAGGAGAAGGATATCGATGACATTAAACCAGTTAAAATACGTGGTGGCGCTGTCCAGGGAAAATTCGATTAACGAGGCGGCGAAAAAGCTTTTTATTTCCCAGCCCACCCTGACCGAATCATTGAAGTCCTTGGAGAAGGAACTTGGCTTTGAACTGTTCCTCCGAAGCAAAAGCGGGATTTCCCCCACCGCGAAGGGGATCGAATTCTTAGGCTATGCCAGGTCCGTGCTGGAGCAGTATGAGATCCTGGATGCCAAATATATCCACAAGAGCAATATCAAACGGACCTTCCAGGTGTCGATGCAGCATTACACCTTTGCGGTCAATGCTTTTATCGAGGTGATCCACCAGTATGGCATGGATGAATACGAATTCGGGGTTTATGAAACCACGACTTATGAAGTAGTGGAAAATGTCAAAAACCATAAAAGCGAAATCGGTGTTTTATATTTAAATGAATTTAACCGGCCGGTGCTGGAAAAGATCATCCGGGAAGCCGGGCTTTCCTTTACGCCTCTTTTCGAATGCGGGATCTATGCTTATATGAGCAAGAAAAACCCGCTGGCGTTAAGGGGAGAAGTTACCATGGAGGATCTGGAAGGCTATCCCTGCCTGGCATTTTCCCAGGGGGACCACAATTCCTTTTACTTTGCAGAAGAAGTCCTGAGCACCTATGGGTATAAAAGGCTGGTGCGGGTCAATGACAGGGCCACCATGCTGAACCTGATGGTGGGCATCCATGGCTATACCCTCTGCAGCGGCATTATCTGCGAGGATTTAAACGGCGGTGATTACTGCGCGGTGAAGCTTAAGACGGAAGAGAAAATGCAGATCGGCTACCTTTCGCGGAAGGATTCCTCTTTAAGTGAAATCGCCCGGAAATATATCACCGAGCTTAGTAAATACAGGGACCAGGTCCTGGGGTAAACAGCGAAGGGAAGCGGGAGATTTGGCGCCCGGAACCGGCGGCAGTGAAACTGGGACAGGAAATCGAAGGAAGCAGTGCGGAGCTGCTTCTTTTTATGTTTTATACGATTCCCTATTATCCTATCGCGGAGAGGGC
>CADBRV010000106.1 GCA_902797185.1 uncultured Lachnospiraceae bacterium | reverse complement strand
GCCTTAAGGCAGTGGGCGCTATTTACGACATTGCCACGGGCAAGGTGGAGTTTCTGGAGGAAGAATAAGGACGCCGGCAGCCTGCTTTGCAGATATGCAGCGCAGTAATGCCGGCAGCCTGTGGAAAAGCAGCGTGGAACGCAATGGGCTTGGAAAGGAACAGCTGGCAGGACACCTGCAGTCCCTTTCCCGGAAGCTGGAAGAGGAGTATGGAAAACTGGACCTTACCGATGCGGAAGCGTCCCATAGCGTGCGCAAGGGAGCCAAAAAGGTCCGTTACGTGGCAGGTACTTTGAAAAAAGTGGAAGGGGAGCAGCAGGAGATCGAAAAGAGGATGGAAGGGATCCAGGACCGCCTGGGCGCGCTCTGCGATGCCCGCGTCGGACAGCGCCTCCTGATGGAGCTTTCGAAAAAGCTGCCTTTGTTATCGGAGGTGGCACGCTGGCAGATGGACAGCCTGGCAGCCATTGAAAAAGAGAAGGAAAGGGAGATTTTGGAAAAAGAGGGAACGCGGTAACAGCAAAGCGGCCACAGGATCCGGAATAAGACGGACATACAGCGGGGACCGGTTCGGAAGATCAACCAGGGAAAACCTTTGCATGCCGGGAATAGCAGGTACCAGGCGAGCTACAACAGCGTCTCGCCATAGGGGAAAACTCTGTGTGCTGGGAATAAGAATTGTGAATATGGAAAAACGTATAGGGTTAAAGGCAGCCTTGGAAGAGGCTGCCACTTTTTATGCCAGGGCGATAGCATGCCTGCGAAGGCAGGATCTTTTAACAGGAAGAAAGGACCGCATGTATGTGGGCAACCTGTATGGAAACGGTATTTTGGTGTTTGATAAGTGCTTTTTGTAGGATGAATACAATAAAATAGACAAAATAATTCTAAAATATCAGCAATAATTGTGCAATGTAACAGCAAACTATGCTATATTAATTGTAATATTTTTCATAAGTCCCATTCGTGGGAGGTTATGCCGTAAAGAAAATGCCGGATATATGCCGTAAAGCAGATACCGGATCGGCCCGGCAGGCATAGCCATTGCCATCGCCTGCGGGCGGTGGAAAATGCATATTCCATCACCGGAAAGGGGGAGAAGGTATGGAAATGAAATGGTGGAAGAAGGCGGCAGCCTTCGGCTTGTCACTGGTAACGGCAGCGTCCATGGGCTTTACCGGCACTGCTTTTGCCGAAAGCGGGGACGCTTCAGGAGGCCTGCAGGTAAAACAGGGTTCCAACGGGACATTGATCAGCGCGGACGCGTCCCAGGCTTCGATTACGCTGCGCAACCCGACCAGCCAGGATATACCCATCTATGTCAGCACGCTGGGCGAAACGCAGGAAGTGGACATCAAGGCAGGCAGCAGCTATACTGCCTCGGCGCCATCCATCTATGATGAAAGCGGCAATGCCTATAAGCTGGCGCTGACCGGGACAGACGGGAAGACCACGAAGGAATTCCCGGTTTCCGAGGGGGAGGAGCTGGATCCTTCGTACACGTATACGGTCAGCATCGTCCGTGGCGTTTATGATGTTTACGCGTCCCATGGGCAGGAGACGCCCAGGTGGATCACCTGCATGATTTACGCGGATGAAAATGGCGTGGATCTGGAAAGGTCTGTCCTTTCCGGTGTCAGCGGGGACGTAGCTGCCGGGGATACTTCTGTTTCGGATATCTCGATCTGCTCGGAAAATGATAATACGGCTGCTATCCGTGTAGGCGGCAGTGGAAGCTTTACGGTAAAGGACGCGGATATTTCCCTGACTGGGAACGGCGGGGATGACTTTACCGGTATCGGTTCTGCTTTTGGAGTTGCAGACCAGGGCACTTTGACGGTTACAGACAGCAAAGCTTACACCAGCGGCATCCTCCGTTCCGCTATTTTTGCCGGAGACGAGGGCCAGATGGATTTGAGCGGCGTCGAGATTGACTGTGAGCCGGGCGAATACCAGCAGGATGTAAAAATCGATTCCGCCGGCATGGCTTCGCCTCCTGCAGGGCTTGGCATCTGGGGCAACTGCCGTGCCATGAACATGGTGGATTCGGCCACAGTGAATATCACGGATTCCACCATTACATCCCAGAACTGGGGTGCTTTAGGCGTGGACGATATTGAAGACGGGCATCTGAATGTAAAGGATTCCACCATCAATATCAAGGACCAGGGCTATGGCTGCTATTCTATCGGCAAATGCGTAGACAAATTTGAAGGCTGTACATTTAATATCAACTATGGCGTGGTAGGATATGCGGCTGCAGGCGACGGCTCCCAGATCATCCTTACCGGAGGCACGGTGGCGAATTCACCAAATTATTATGGCATCGTGACCCACCAGTCCTTTAACGGGGACAATTCCAAGATTACGGTTTCCGGAGACGGCACCCAGTTGAACGGCGGGTATGCTGGCATCCTTGTAAAAGGCCGCGGCGCGGATATCGAAATTAAAGATGGCGGCGTCGTAACCGCAAAGGACGGCGACCTGGTACGGGCACAGCTCAATGACGATACCATGGCAGGTTCTATGGATGGCACAGAAGTTGTCAATGTGCTCATCCAGGATACAGACCTGACGGGCAACATTATCCAGGGCATGGGGGCTCCGGACGCATCTGGAAATGCTTCCGGCGACCTCTCCGGTGTTCCGGCAAACTTAGGAACTTCAGGAGACAGCGCAGCTGCTTCCTCAACTTCCTCAACGATGAACGTGACACTGGATGGGGCTTCCCTTACGGGTGCAATTTCTTCTGCCACGATCGAGATGGCGATCTCTGACGGGAAGATTTCTTTTGACAATATCAAAGAGGTTGGCATGATCAAGGGGGAGACCCTGGAATGCAACCCGTACGCAAAGCTGAACGTGGAACTGAAAAATGGTTCTTCCTGGGCTTTGGACCAGGACTGCAGCTTGATGAGCCTGACTTTGGATGACAGCAGCAAGATTGCCGGTACAGACGGCCAGGACGTGATGATGAAGGTGGATGGCAAAGAGACGGAGCTTAAGGCCGGCACCTATAAGGGCAATATCCAGCTTTTGGTAGCGACAGGTGCCAAAGGCGCATCAGCAGATGCCGCCTCCGGTGATACCGCATCCGGAAATGCTACTTCTGGCGGAATGGGCAAGGCCAGTGCAGGCATCTGGATCTGCGTGGCAGCAGTCGTTTTGGCGGAAGTAGTGCGCAGGAAGAAGTCCCATTAATCATTTTATACATTCGGAAACAACAAAAAGTGCCATGCCAAAGGAAAACCGCCTTTTCCGGCATGGAAGGATCATCGACAGGCAGTTGCCAGTGGGAATGTCACGCTTGCGATCGAGCAGTGGAATGAGGAAAATCCGGATAAACAGATTAATATCCAATACAGTGATTCGGATCCCAGTGTATGGTATGAGCATGTAGAAGACGGGACGGTTGATTTCTACATCGATGACCAGGCGATTTACAACAACTACATAGAGGAATTCGGTTACAACTTACAGGATACGCCACTTAGTGATGAGGACCAGGCAAAAATTTCCACGCAGCTGGATGCATACTTCCTGTTTCCAAAGACCGAGGAAGGGGCAGCCCTTCGGGAAGACGTGGACAAGGAGTTGCTGGAGCTGAAAGAGGATGGGACCTTGGAAAAGCTCTGCCAGAAATTCTTCGGCGCAGACCATCTGCCGGATGATGCCGATTTTGAAAAGACCGTGAACTGACCAGGTGGGATAAAAACAGTATAAAGATATTATGATAAGACGCCCTTGGACAAGATGGCGGGGAAGGAAGGCCTTTCCCGCCCTGCCAGGGCGTTTTTTTACCCTGATCCGGCACCAGGATCCGAGACCAGGGAACGACAGCCGTAAGGAACCGGAAAAATTTTTGAAAAAAGCATTGACATTGGGGCAGAATGGCATTATATTCTAAAACATATTAAATCACTAGGAATTGTATGAAATAGGAGGATAAGAGATGAAAAAGAACGTATGGAAAAAAGCAGCGTCAATCGGCCTTACAGCCGCCATGGCTGTTTCCCTGGCAGCCTGCGGAGGCGCTTCCGGCAGCACGTCCGGATCCGGGGCATCCGGCAGCGCGTCCGGCTCGGCATCTGCATCCGCTTCCGGGACCGCATCCGGTTCCGCATCTGCCACTGCCAGCGGGGATGTGACCGTGATCCACGCCGTAACCAGCGGCAGCCCGAAGCCGTATATCTACCAGGATGAGGATGGCAACCTGACCGGATATGATATTGAAGTCCTGAAAGCCGTTTTCGACAAGCTCCTCCAGTATGAGCTGGACCTGCAGATCGCGGATTTTGACGGGATCTTTACCGGGCTTTCTTCTGGAAACTATGACCTGGCGGTAAATAATATCAGCTATCGGGAAGAAAGGGCAGAGAGCTATTACTATTCCCTCCCGTATGACAAAATCCAGTACGTATTTGTACAGCGTGCCGATGATGAGCCGTTGACCTCTCTGGAGGATGCTGCTGACCGGGGTTATACCATTGAATCCAATGCCGGCGGCAATGTGACCAATGCCCTGGAAGAATGGAATGAGGAAAACCCGGACAAGCAGATCAATATCGTTTACAGCGACGCGGATATTTCCGTATGGTTCGAGCATATCGAGGATGGCACTACCGATTTCAGGATCGATGACCAGCCGATCTTCAATGCTTATAAAAATGAATTCGGCTATGACCTGCAGGGGACACCGCTGAGCGATGAGGAAACCCAGAAGATTTCCACCGCTCTGGATGCTTATTTCCTGTTCCCCAAGACAGATGCAGGTGCGGCTCTCCGGGAAGAGGTGGACAAGGCATTGGTTGAGCTGAAAGAAGACGGCACATTGGAAGAACTGTCCCAGAAATATTTTAACGCGGACCAGGTACCGGATGATTCCGAATTCGAAAAAACCATTAACTGATGGAATCAGGATACGCCTGGTACGGAAACAGGCAGTTTTACCACCCTTCGGGCGAAGCGGCCGGTACATCGCAAGGGAGCATCCCTCTGGAGCGCGTCGCTCCTGACGATATGAAATAGAAACCAACATTTGATGCATGGATGAAATACGATATTATAAGACGCATTGGGGCGTAATGGCGGGGCATGAAAATGCCATCTCAGCCGTACCCCACGCGTCTTTTTTTATGCGCTTGTATCCAAGATGCATCAGAGTATATTCCTTTCGACAACAGATGCCAGGACATCCTGAATCTTTCCGAAATAAGGTGTTGACATTGGACCGGAAAAACAGTATATTTTAAAACATATTAATCCAGTAGGAAATATATGAAATAAAGCGAAGCCGTTAGAAAAATAAAAGCGCCGTGCCATTAGAAAGCGTGCAAGCACGCAGGCTGGTTCATCGTAAGGGATCCTCCCGCTAATGTGGGTCCTCCTTACGATATATATTAGAAAGAAGGCAGAAATGAAAGCAATCAGGGCGACAGAGGAATGGCAGAAAGCAGGCGTACATTATGTCCGCTATGTGACCATGTGCCAGGGGTTCCATGTCACATTGGAAATGGAATTCGGACAGGACAAACCGGATGACCAGTACGTACTGGTCATGGACGGGGATGACCCGGTGGCAACCTGTCGGGTCCACTACCTGGGAGATGGCAAAGGCCAGATCGAACGGGTGGCTACCCTGCCCCAGTACCATGGAAAACATTATGGGGCTGCCGCAATTACAGAAGCAGAAAACTGGATGCGGGAGAACGGGGTGACACAGATCTATATCAATTCCCGGACCGCTGTGGTTGGCTTTTATGAAAAGCTGGGATACACCCCGGATTATAACCAGGTGACAGGAAGCGGGACTTTTGAATGTGTCATGACGCATAAAGGGCTTGCAGCATCCAAAAAGGAGGCGTAAAAAATGGCAAAACTATTTGATGTCAGCATGGTGTTCAAAGACATCCCGCAGATCTTGAAATATCTGCCTGTCACACTGGAAATCGCGATTATTTCCATGGCATTGGCAGTGGTGTTGGGGCTATTGATTGCCATTATCAAAATCAAGAAGGTACCGGTGCTGCGGCAGATCGCGGCTGTATATATTTCCCTCCTGCGAGGCACGCCGGTCCTCGTGCAGCTTTACATCGCGTATTTCGGCATCCCGATGCTGATGAAATACATTGCCCTCCAGAACGGGCGTACTTACCAGGCAGCAACCACGGCAGGCATCGTATATGCGATTATCGCTTTAGGGCTTAATGAATCCGCTTACATAGCCGAGACCTTCCGTGCGGCGCTCCTTTCCGTAGGGGAAGGGCAGATCGAAGCCGCAAGTGCCCTGGGCATGACTTATCCACAGGCACTGCGCCGGATCATCCTTCCGGAAATGATGACCGTGGCACTGCCCAACCTGGTCAATTCTTTTATTGGCCTGATCAAAGGCACATCGCTGGCGTTCACCTGCGCGGTAGTGGAAATGACGGCAGCAGGAAAGATCATCGGCGGCAGGAGCTATCGTTACTTTGAAGTTTACGTTTCCCTGGCCATTATTTACTGGGTGATCACCTTTATCCTGGAACAGATTGTACGTGTGGCAGAAAAGAAGATGCAGGTTCCGGACCAGCCGGAAGTTGTTGCAGAAGAAGCCGCTTCCGCATTAGAAGGAG
>CADBRV010000105.1 GCA_902797185.1 uncultured Lachnospiraceae bacterium | reverse complement strand
GAGGAAAGTCCGGGCTTCACAGGGCAGGATGCCGGATAACATCCGGTGGAGGCGACTCCAAGGACAGTGCAACAGAAATGTACCGCCACAGGTTTCCTGTGGTAAGGGTGGAAGGGCAGCTTAAGAGACTACCGCCTCCCTGGTAACAGGGAGGGCACATGTAAACCCCATCCGAAGCAAGGCCAAATGCGGGGCATAAGGCGGCCCGTCTGCCCCCGGTAGGCCGCGTGAGGGTGCCGGTAACGGCACTCCAAGATAGATGGCTGCTTGATACATAACCCGGCTTATAGTCAGGCTTGCATTTGTTTTGATGTTTTTACAAGCGTAGATTCTTGATGAAGGCCTCATGATAGAGAGATCTGGGTTTCATGAAGGATCAACATGAGAAGTTTCCAGAAAACGGATGACAGTTTGAGGTAAAAGAAAAAGGCAGGAATGCCTTGCCAGATCATAAAAGCTTCCCGGCAGTGGGGCAGTTTTGCCTGACTTGTTCCGGGAAGCTTTTTGTGTGTAAGGATGAATAATTCTATGAGATTTATGGATTGCTGTATCGGATCTTTTTCATGATATCCGGTGTTGTTTGAAAGTATTGTAATCAGTTTTTTTATACAGCCTCTTTCGTGAAATTGCCAAGGAAGGCTGATTTATTATGCAGCAGATATACCAGGAACTCCACCTTTCCATCCGGCAGGTCCTGCTTGAAAACTTCTTTCTATATTTCTTTAAATATGACGAAAGAAGTCTTCATACACCCGCGTGTCCTGGTCCAGCTCCGGGTGGAAAGCCAGCGCTGTCTGGTTTTGGTAGCGGGCAGCAGTGATTTTCCCGTCTGTTTTCGAAAGGATTTCTGTTTCGGGTGAAGCTTCTGTAATGTAAGGGGCGCGGATAAAGGTTTCCGGGATCTGCCCGATCCCTTTGTATTCCCCCATGGTATGGAAGCTGCCCAGCTGGCGCCCATAGGCATTGCGGCGGACGGTCACCGGCATGGTGCCGAAATACTTTTTCTCATCATTTTCGATTTTCTGTGCCAGGAGGATCATCCCGGCGCAGGTTCCCAAAGTAGGGAGCCCGTCCCGGATCCGATCCAGCAGGGCTGGGAACAGGTGCAGGTCCTTTAGAAGCTTTCCTTGGACCGTGCTTTCGCCGCCCGGCAGAAGCAGCGCGTCGAAGGGCTTTTTCAAATCTTCCTCTTCCCGGATTTCAAAATAAGGCACCCCCAGTTCGTCCAGCATATGTTCATGCTCGGCAAAAGCGCCCTGGAGGGCAAGTACTGCAGCGCGCATCTTTATTTCCCCCGTTCTGCCATCAGCAGGGAAATTTCCTGCTCGTTAATGCCGACCATAGCTTCCCCTAAGTCTTCGGAAAGCTTTGCCAGCATGTCGGCATCGTTGTAGTTGGTGACGGCTTTTACGATGGCATCGGCACGCTTTGCCGGATTGCCGGATTTGAAAATGCCGGAGCCGACAAAAACGCCCTCCGCGCCCAGCTGCATCATCAAAGCGGCGTCTGCCGGGGTAGCCACGCCACCAGCCGCAAAGTTTACCGCCGGGAGGCGCCCGTTGTCATGTACATCCTTTACCAGTGCGTAAGGAACTTCCAGTTCTTTGGCTGCTTCATAGAGCTCGTCATCGCGAAGGGCGGTAAGCTTGGCGATCTGGCTGTTCATCTTCCTCATATGGCGTACGGCCTGGACGATGTCACCGGTGCCCGGTTCGCCTTTGGTACGGATCATGGAAGCGCCTTCGGCGATCCGGCGGAGCGCCTCGCCCAGATCCCTTGCACCGCAGACAAACGGCACGCGGAACTTCTTCTTGTCGATGTGGTAAACATCGTCTGCCGGGGACAGGACCTCGCTTTCATCGATATAGTCGATGTCGATGGCCTGCAGGATCTGCGCCTCTGCAAAGTGTCCGATCCGGCATTTTGCCATAACTGGGATTGACACGGCATTCTGGATGCCTTTGATCATCTTCGGGTCGCTCATACGGGAAACGCCCCCGGCTGCACGGATGTCCGCCGGGATCCGCTCCAGGGCCATGACGGCGCAGGCGCCAGCAGCCTCGGCGATCTTTGCCTGTTCCGGCGTGGTGACGTCCATGATGACGCCGCCCTTTAACATTTGTGCCAGGTTTTTATTCAGTTCGTAACGGCTTTCCGGATCTTGTCCTTCTGAGGTCTCCTTTGCCAGGTTTTCTGTCTGTCCCATTGTACTAGTCCTCCAATCCCTGTTCGATTATTTATGCTATTCGCTTCATTGCTGTAAAGCTTTATCCATTTACAAAAGCTCTGCACCTTAGTATAATGGAATCTGGCATTGTTTAAATATCCATTTTGAGAAAAAAATCCATAGCCAGTTTGGAGGAAAACAGAGGCCATGCTTACCTATTCTTTTGCGGAAAAAGGGCCAGATTCGTTATATGAATACCTGTATAAATGCATGCGCAGGGACATCCTGGAGGGGAAACTGCGCCCCGGGGAGAAGCTCCCCTCCAAGCGCGGGTTTGCGAAAAATCTGGGTATAAGCACCCTGACAGTGGAAAATGCTTATGCCCAGCTTTTGGCGGAAGGATATATTTATTCCCTTCCGAAGAAGGGATATTATGTGCAGGACATCCCCCAGGCAAAGGCGGCGGGGCCTTCGGCGCAGGAAGCGCGGGGAGAAGAGGAGGAGCCGGAAAAAACAAAGCTCCTGGCGGATTTTGCCAGCAGCGAAACCCGGCCGGAGAACTTCCCCTTTGCTACCTGGGCCAGGCTGATGCGCCGCCAGCTGACGGACCACCAGGACGAGCTTTTGTCTAACGTGCCCTGCTTAGGAGCGAGGGAGCTTCGGGAAGCCATCGCCCAGCACCTTCGGGAATTCCATGGGATACAGGCTTCTGCCAGCCAGGTGGTGGTAGGTGCCGGCACGGAATATTTGTACGGTCTTTTGGTGCAGCTCCTGGGACTGAAGAAATGTTACGGCGTGGAAAACCCTGGCTACCAGAAAATCGCTTCGGTCTACCGCAGCCACGGCGTCCGCTGTGTGCCCATTTCCATGGACGTGGCAGGGGTCCTGCCGGAAGAGATGTGCAAAAAGAAAATCGACGTCATGCATTTGTCCCCCTCCCACCATTTCCCAACTGGCATTGTTATGCCGGTGAGCCGCCGGTATGAGCTTTTAGGCTGGGCGGCAGAAAAGGAAGGGCGTTACATCATCGAAGATGACTATGACAGCGAGCTGAGGTTGGCGGGCTGCCCGGTGCCTTCCCTGCAGAGCATGGACGTGCAGGGAAAAGTTATCTATATGAATACCTTTACGAAATCCCTGGCATCCACGATCCGTATCAGCTACATGGTGCTGCCCCGCCAGCTGGCCAGGGATTACCAGCAGCAGCTCCATTTTTATAGCTGCCCGGTATCCAATTTTGAGCAGTACACGCTGGCGGCTTTTATCCGGGAAGGCTATTACGAAAAGCATATCAACCGCATGAGGGGGTATTACCGTGCAAAGCAGGCCAGGATCCTTAAAATGATCCGCAAAAGCCCTCTTGCCGGGAAAATTTCCGTGTCAGGGGAAGACGCCGGGCTGCATTTCCTGATGAAGGTGGATACGCCATTAAGTGATGAAGAATTCTGCCAGAAAGCACAGGAACGGGGCGTCAGGCTCTCCCCGTTGCGTACCTGTTTTGCACAAGGAAGCACCCTGCCGGAATCCGTGGAACATACTTTTGTCATCAATTATTCCTCAGTGGAAGAGGAAGCCATGGAAAAAGCATTCCACATCCTGGAGGAGATCGTGGGAGGCAGGGATTTCTTAAAAATGCTATAATAGCCATAGTGCAAAATAAAACAACTGGCATTCCCGAGAAACTGGTATTGTGGGATGCCAGGAGCTTGCTTTTACGAAATGCCAGAAGATTGGATATCTTATCTACCGGTTAAAACCGGATCAGGACCTGTATCCAAGGCTGAGGCGGAAATCCAAAAGGAGGGATCTACCATGTGTACTGCAGCAGCTTATCATACGAAAGACCATTATTTCGGGCGGAACCTGGATCTGGAATATTCCTACCGCGAATCTGTGACGGTGACGCCGAGGAATTTCCCGCTGCCTTTCCGGTGTGGAAAGACGCTGGAAACCCACCAGGCCATCATCGGGATGGCGTTCGTAGTAGGCGGATACCCGCTGTATTATGACGCGGCGAATGAAAAAGGGCTTGCCATGGCAGGACTGAATTTCCCGGATAACTGCTGCTACAATCCGGCGCAGGAAGGCAAGGACAATATCGCGCCATTCGAATTTATCCCATGGATCCTCTCCCAGTGCGCCACAGTGAAGGAAGCAAGACCGCTGCTGGAGCGCCTGAACCTGACGCAGGAGCGCTTTTCCGACCAGCTTCCCCTGCAGCCGCTGCATTGGATGATGGCGGACAAAGAGGAATGTATCGTCATTGAACAGCTCAAAGACGGGCTTAAAGTATACGACAACCCGGTGCAGGTCATGACGAATAACCCAACGTTTGACTACCAGCTGTTCCGGCTAAATGATTATCGGATGCTCACCAAAGAGCCGGCGGAAAACCATTTTGCGGACGGCCTGGACCTGGATCCTTACAGCCGCGGCATGGGAGGCATGGGGCTGCCGGGAGATTTGTCTTCGGCATCCCGCTTTGTCAAAGTGGCTTTTACCAGGATGAATTCTGTTACCGAGGATGATTCCGAGATGGCCAGCGTCAGCCAGTTTTTCCATATCTTAGGTTCTGTAGAGCAGCAGAGAGGGCTGGTGCACCTGGGCAGGGACGAAGCCACAGGAAAAGAGAAGTACGAGATCACGATTTATTCTTCCTGCATCAACCAGGAAAAGGGGATCTATTACTACAGGACCTACGACAACAGCCAGATTTCTGCCGTTGACATGCACCACGAAGACCTGGATGGGAAGACATGCGTGTCCTACCCGCTGATCACAGAGCAGCAGGTGAAGTGGGTGAACTGAGTTATTTCGAACGGTGTCTGGAAACTCTGGATGCCAGCAGGGCACCAGGCGTGTTAGGGAAAAGAAAGCTGTACCTGAGACAGGTGGACGGATTCCCTTTAAAAAATAAAGGAATAACCTATGAAATAGAACGTGCAGCAGATCGAATAAATTGATTTCTATAAGCAGAGGATGCCTTTCATTGGAAGGCATCCTCTATTTCTTGAAAGGATTTCTTTAAACCGAGGGCATCGAATACCTTCTGCAGATACAGGCGGAGCGCCTTTGGATGGTAATTTGTGGAAGAGAGGGCAATGCCATAATGCCGGACACAGTAGCTTTCTTTGATTGGGCGGAACACGATATCCGGATTTAAACGATGTCCTTCAGAGCCGGCCTCCTGGTTGTCGGCTGTGGCTTTGGATATCAGGGAAACTCCTCTTCCAGAGCAGACGGTCTGTTCGATCAGTTGTGGAAAAGTAGTAGCATAAGCGATGATGGGAAAGAATCCTGCCAGGGTGCAGCATTGTACCGTGGCATTGTTCTTTTCAGAATCCATGTCGTTGCATAAAAATACCATATCCTTCAATTCTAACAGGGAAATTTCGTCTTTTTCGCGTCCGGGAACATGGAAGATAGAAGCCGGCGATTATATTTCTTGAGCCCGCTGCCGCCTTGCGGGAGCTGCTGGAGAAGCAGGACATGGTCATCTTGG
>CADBRV010000104.1 GCA_902797185.1 uncultured Lachnospiraceae bacterium | reverse complement strand
TATTCATTTTGGTTCCTCCTTTGAATTTTAGAAGACGGCGGACCGTATGTTTTACAATTGAAATGTTCCTGCCATCCGAAACAACTTCCTTAAAGCATGACCGAATCATAAACCCAATTCCACAGGATGTAAATATTTTTAACTGAATGCCTTGTATGTTTTTGTATTTAGCTCATTTATGATTAATTATTTTTATATTTATTGAATTTAACTTAACATTATTTTGTTGAGGGTTTTGGCAAAAAGGTATACACTATAGCCAAATAACAAGGAAAAAGCCATGTTTCCCTGTCCTGCCCCACAGGGGTCGCCTGCCTTCCACTGTGGAATGGCCGAAAAAACAGCATGCTGCATACCACCGCCAGAGAGCAGGCAGCCGCCCTTCCCTGCCGGGCATTCCGGCATGGCTTTTACAAACAAGGAGGTTCCCTATGGCCACAAAACTGGATTCCATCGATAAAAAGATCCTGAAGATCCTGCAGGAAAACGCACGGACCCCGATTAAAGACATCGCGAAGGAAGTCTTCCTTTCCTCCCCGGCTGTCACCAACCGGATCGAAAAATTGGAAAAGGAAGGCATTATCAGCGGCTACCACGCGCAGATCAACACCTTCCTGTTCGGATACAATATCAAAGCTTTTATCAACCTGGAGGTGGAGCCTTACCAGAAGAAAGAATTCTACCCTTTCATCCAGTCCATTCCCAACGTCATTGAATGCAACTGCGTCACCGGCGCCTATTCCATGCTGATCGAGGTCCTTTTCCAGACCACCCAGCAGCTGGACCATTTCATCAACGAACTCCAGCATTTCGGGAAGACCCAGACACTGATCGTATTTTCCACCTCAGTGGAGCACCGGGATGTTCCGATTGAATCCTAAAAATGGACATAGCAAAAGGGCCATGCCTGTGCGCCTGATACACATCCAACTGCATGGCCCCGTATCTGATGAAGATACTATGCTATTGTGATAATTTTTATTGTGATACTTTGCTCTGGAGAAATCAGGCTAAAGTCATGATACTTGTTCTTCTTTGGACAAATGCGCGCTGCTGCCGTCCAGGGCATCCTGGTAAAGCTGCGCGATATCGTCCCTGGTCAGGGAAACCGGGTTGTTCACCAGGTTGCCGGCGGATACTTTGACACAGTTGTCTGCCAGCCAGCTGATATCCTTTTCTTCTACGCCCAGGTCCGCCAAAGTCAGTTCCAGCCCGATATGGCGCAGGAAGGTACGGACCTTTGCCGCGCAGTCTTCTGCCGTATAGCCGCCCAGGATCCTGGCCAGCCTGCCATATTTATAGCGGTTCCCTTTATAGTTGACTTCCAATGAAATCGGCGTAATGGCTGCCAGGCCCTGTCCATGGACCACGTTTTTCAGCCCGCTGACCGGATGCTCCATGGCATGGGCCAAGGTGACACCGGAAGTGCCGATGACCATGCCGCCAATGGTGCTGGCGATGGATACCTTTTCCCATGCTTCATCGCTTTCTTTGCCATTTACCAAATCCGGCAGGTTGTCCACGATGAGCGGGATCGCGTACAGGCACAAAGCGTCCGTAAACGGAGTGGCGTTATTTGCCGTATATGCCTCAATGCAGTGGCACAGGGCGTCAAAGCCCACAGAAGCCAAAGTCTTTTTCGGCATGGTCTTCATGCAGTCCGGATCCACGATGGACGCTTTTGCCACGATGGCCGGGCACCGCAGGGACTTCTTGTCCCCGTTTTCCGGGTTTGTCAGCACGGCAAAGCCGTTGCCCTCCGACCCGGTGCCGCAGGTGGTCGGGATTAATACCAGAGGCAGCGCGTCATCGCTGCTCTTTCTTCCGTATATATAGTCGTTAATATCGCCTTCATTGACTGCCGCGAAAGCGATGCCTTTGGCGCAGTCCATGATGCTGCCGCCGCCAATGGCCACGACCACGTCGCAGCCGTTTTCTTTGGCGAATTTCGCGCCTTCTTCCGCTGTCGTCGTAAGCGGGTTCGGTGTTGCCTTGTCATACAGGAAGGTCTCCAGCCCCACTGCTTTCAGGCTGTCATTTACTTTGTCGTACAGGCCGGATTTCTTCGCGCTGGAATGCCCGGTGACGATCAGGGCCTTCCTGCCATATTGAGCGGCATAAGCGCCGGCCTCGTTCATTTTCCCGCTGCCGAATACGACATTGACCGGCAGGTAGTACTGGAACTGCAGTGCGGGACGGATTTCTGCCGCTTTCCGGTCAAAGGAAAAAGCAACCAGCGGCTTCGAGGGCTCTTCGTCGGCTGTGCCTTCCGCAAGCTTCCCTTCTCCCCCTTCGGAAATTTCCACCAGGATCCCGAATTTTTCCTTGTACACTGCCTTGCATGCAAAATAGAAAATCGCTCCAAGGCCGATCCAGCCCAGTACCATGCACCATTCGATGGGTGCCAGGGTCGCGCCGGAGCCCGGGATCAGGTACAGGACACACATAAGTCCCGACATGCCGATGGCCAGGGCGCCTACCATTTTATAATGGGATACTTTATAGGGCCGCTTCATATCCGGCTCTTTTTTCCGCAGGATGACGAAGGAAATCGCTACCATGCAGTATGCCAGGCAGCATCCCAGGTTGCCCGCGTCCACGATCCACACCAGCATCTTCCGCCCGAACAGCGGTGCCAGCATGCTCAAAAGGCCGATCAACAGCAAAGCGGTAATCGGGGATTTGTTTTTCTTGCTGACTTTCCCGAAGAAGGCAGGGATCATATAGGATTTTGCCATGGAATAAAGGGCACGGCTGCCGCCGATCAGGAAAGAGTTCCAGCTGGTCATGATGCCGCAAAGTCCCGCGATGATCAGCACTTTCGCCATTGCCTGGCTGTGGAAGGCTTTCGCCATGGCGTCTGCCGTAACCAGCCCGCTGGATGCGTAAGATGCGGCGATGGAACTGGAATCCATCATATAGCCGACGGCAAAGATCACCAGCACATAGAAGGAAACTGCCAGGATGATGGAGAGCAGCAGGATCCTTGCGATCTTTTTCAGGGGTACGTTGATTTCCTCGGCTGCCTGGGGGATGACATCAAACCCGATCAGGAAGAAGGGGCTCATCATGGCCACCCGGACTACATTCCGGAACGCTTCTCCCATGCTGCTGCCCACAAAGACCTGCCCTTCCAGGTTGGAAGGGGAACCGCTGAACAAAGATGCCACTACCAGCAGGATGCCGGCCGCGCCGATCACAATCGTAAGGATGTTTTGCAGCGTGGCAGCCGTCTTGGCACCCAGAAGGTTTACAAACGTCATGATCGCGGCCATGACCATGGCTACCGCCAGCCAGGACGCGTAAATATCAAAACCGGCTACCGTATATAAATAGCCTTTCAAAAAGGACGGGAACAAATAGGCGACAACGGTCGGAAAGGCGCAGGATTCAAAACACACAACGCCGATATAGCCTAAGATAATCGCCCAGGTACAGATGAACGACCCTGTCGACCCCATCGCGCGGTGGCTGAACACATGCACGCCGCCGTTTTCCGGCATGGCCGGTGTCAGCTCCGCGTAGGTCAGGCCGATGAAGAAGATCATGATGCCGCCGATGACGAAGCCCAGCATGGCACCGATGACGCCGCCCGTCTGGATCCAGTCTGC
The DNA here is from genome assembly GCA_902797185.1 of uncultured Lachnospiraceae bacterium. Lineage (GTDB taxonomy): Bacteria > Bacillota > Clostridia > Lachnospirales > Lachnospiraceae > RUG14243. The sequence goes on along the minus strand of CADBRV010000104.1, from coordinate 2,781 downwards.
CGAGGAGACGACCCAGCCCCAGCCGATCATGGCGCCGAAGGCAATCATCAAAATATCCCGTGCGTTAAACACTTTATTAAAATCTGATTCCTGTTTCCCCATATTCTCTCCTTTTCCCTGTGGCAGGATGCTTCTTGCCGCAGCTGCCCGCGTCCTGCCCCGGGAAATACCCGAAGCGCCAAAGGGCTGCGGAAAAATCCTGTAAAAAAGGCGTCGGGAAACATTCCTGCTTCCCGGCGCCTTTGCCATGCATGATTTTTTTCCTAAAATATTTTATTGTCTGCCCTTTGGCAGGAAAAACAACCCTTGCCGTTATTTCTCATTGAGCATTTCCACCAGCATCAGGATGTATTTTGCGGTGCCTTCCCAGCCAAGCATGCTGCTGTCAATCAGCATATGCCTGCCGTTACGGTCTCCACGGGAAGTCCCCGTGATATATTTATGCCGTTCATGCAGCTGGGTATCGTTGTTATCCACCATCTCCAGTGCCTTTTCCCTGGTTACCCCGGCCTGCTCCATGATCGACTGGACCCGGACCTCCTTCGGCGCGTAGATGAACAGGTTCAGCACGTTGTCCTGATCCTGCAAGATGTAGTTGGCACTTCTGCCGATGATGACACAAGGCTGCTCTGCCATCTGCTCGATGGCTTGTTCCTGCAGATAAATGACCTTGTTGGTCAAATTTGCATAACGGGGTCCAAGGGTCGTCTCAAATTCATACTGGACCTTTTTCTCCGTATCTGCCTTTTCCACCAATTCCCGGTCTACGCCCAGCTGGTGCGCGATTTTATCCACCAGGTCCCGGTCGTAATATTCAATGCCCAGCGTTTCCGAAAGCATCTTTCCAATCTGCGGACCGCCAGCACCATATTCACAGCCGATCGTGATGACAAATTTTTCCATCGTCGCCCCCTCCTGCGCTCTCTTTTTAGAAACCTTGCCGCGCCGGCATCATCGAAACCGGCGCGGCATTGCTTCCTATATTATATCGTAAGGAGGGACCCGCTTCAGCGGGAGGATTCCTTGCGATGCACTAGCCGCATCGTCCTCTGTCATCGCCTGGCAAGGCGGTGACGCAGGCCGCGCCTCACGCGAAGCGTGATCTTTCATGGCGTGGCTCTCCTTATGGACGATTTGGAATGCGGCGTCTGTCCTATATTTATATCCACCACTCGAAAAGTGATGGGAAAGGCGTCCCCGCGTACATGCACACGTTCCTTGTGGCACGCCTTCCTTTTACTTGTTACAGGGCGCGAAATTATTTTTCGGAAAGGGCCTCAATGGACTTGCGGATGATTTCGGTTGCTTCGTCGCACTGCTCTTTGGTTACGATAAGTGGCGGAACCATACGGATGACGTTACTTCCGATGGCAGTGATCAGGAGATGGTTGTGGAAGCATTCGTGCTTTACATCAAGGGCGTTGATGGTGCCATCAAATTCAACACCTACGAACAGGCCCTGTCCCCTGGATTCCTTTACGTGAGGAAGCTTGCCCAGCTCATCGATGAAGTATGCGCCGACTTCTTTCGCATTGCCTGCCAGGTCCTTGTCCAGGATCTCGTTTACTTCTGCCAATGCGGCTGCGCAGCATACCGGATGTCCACCGAAGGTAGTACCATGGGATCCCGGTGTGAATGCCTTTGCGACTTCTGCTGTAGCGCAGATAGCGCCGATCGGCATGCCGCCGCCAAGAGCCTTGGCCATGGAAACGATATCCGGTTTGATGCCATAGTTCATGTAGCTCATGATGGCACCGGTACGTCCCCATCCGGACTGTACTTCATCCAGAAGAAGGAGGATGTCGTTCTCATCACAGAATTTACGAAGCCCGGTCAGGAATTCCTTGGTTGCGGGATGTACGCCGCCTTCGCCCTGTACCGGCTCTACCATGATGGCGATGGTGTTCTCGTTGCATTTGGACTTGAAGTCTTCCAGGTCATTGAACTTTGCATAAGAGAAGCCCTGGGTCATCGGTCCGAAACCGATCTGGCATGCGTTATCCGGCTGTCCGGTAGCGGACATAGCACCGAAAGTCCTGCCATGGAAACTGTCTTCTGCGGTTACGATATGGTATTTTTCCGGACCATATTTTTCTACGCCATATTTCCTTGCCATCTTGATCATGGCTTCGTTTGCCTCAGTACCGGAGTTCTGGTAGAAGATCTTGTCCATGCCGATGGTGGTGCAGATCTTCTCTGCCAGCAGTGCCTGGGGAATGGTATACGGATAGTTGAAAGTCTGCATCAGGTCTGCTGCCTGGTCCTGGACTGCTTTTACGACCCTGGGGTTGCAGTTGCCGGCTGCGTTTACGGCAATGCCTGCGTAGAAATCAAGGTAGGGAGTGCCTTTTTCATCATACATGTACATTCCCCTGCCAGTTTCTGCCAGGAAATCGAACCTTTCATAGGTTTCGATCATATATTTGTTAACTTTGTCTTTGATATCCTGTGCCGTAAGCCCTGTGTCTTTCAATCTCATTGTTTCTTTCCTCCTTGTACACAATCAAAAAAAGCAATGGGCATGAAGATTCCTCTTCCAAGCGCCATTGCTTTATGACTATATTCTAACCCTATGGAAAATGAATTCCATAGTCTGAAACACAATTTTTTTTGTGTTTGAACACAGAAAGCGGATGACTTTTCCTCTCCTGCGCTTTATGATAAGGGTAATAAGCCTTTCCCAAGGCAGCTGCGTGGCCAGGGAAGACGCGCGGCCGGGACATAACACAGCAGGCAGAAGAATGCCCGCCATACCCTGCAGGCACTGGCCGGGGCAGGACG
>CADBRV010000103.1 GCA_902797185.1 uncultured Lachnospiraceae bacterium | reverse complement strand
TTTTGTCCAGAGTAGAAAGAAGGTGGCTCAGTTTCAAGTGATCACAGAGATCAATAATGGCTCACTCTTAGATTAGCGTTTATATCCTTTAGGGATGTATTGATATACTTCTATTACCATAAATAAATAACATGCTGTGGAATTTTCAATCGCTTCTTCCTGTTATTATGGAATCTTTCTTTCGCGCAATCTTCCTCCTTCTATTATAAGGAAGGATCCGCTCCAGCGGGAAGATCCCTTACGATGCATTATTCTTCTTTATGCTGCTGGAAGTAGCTCTTTACAAAATCCCCAAACCCGTTGGAATCTAGGACGGTAAAAGCCGCCTTGTCCATCCAGAGGGACATGTGTTTCGGATGGGATACCAGATATACATTTTCCCAGCGTGGATTGTATTTGTCCTTCGCCTCCCAAAGGGGCCGGAACCCGTAAATCCCATTCATATGCTCATAAATATAATGCTCCGCTTTTTCAAAAAGGGTGGGGTGCATCTCATCCACCGTGCCAAAGAAAGGAGCGATCCCCAGGCTGGCCTCTTCGGCACCTTCCTTCTGGAGCTTTTCCATGATGTCATGGAAAAGCAGTTCCATGACCCCATGGGGGCAGCCTTCCCTGCGGCGCATGATGTCCACGATCCAGGCTTTCCCGGAAAGGTAGGGGTTTAAGACGTTAAACCCCTGGATCACTCCCTCCTGGTCCACCGCATAAAAATACCTCTTGTCGCAGGGGCGGTCCAGCATCAGGCTCCCCACCGCAAACTGCAGCCGGGAGGTATGTTTCTGGGCCAGCCACTGGCCTGAAATCTCATGGAACTGTTTTTCTACCGCCTCATCCCTCTGCTGGTAAGGGCAGTATTCTTTTACTATAAGGCCATGGTGCAGGGCAGTGTGGTAGGAAGAGCGGACTTTGGCGCATTTCCCGCCTGCCATGGACCATCCAGCCACGTCAAAAACGGCCTCTTCCCCGCTTTTCTGGCATCCGAAGTTGATCCACAGGTAATGTTTTAAATTCTTTTCCAGTACGAACAGGAACACCAGGCGGAGCTTTTCCTTTTTCGAATAAGCTAAAAGCTGCTGCAGCATGTCATCCATCTTATCCTCCGGGCAGATGGGGTCACCGCAGACCACCATGGTGCTGCCGGAAATGGCGAAGCTAGCCACCCCTTCGAAGCCTTCCGCAAAAAACCATTCTTTATCCGGCTCCAGGGAAAGGTAGGAGAGGGAATTGCAGGCATATTTCCTTAAAATGTCACGTACACGAAGCCAATCCTCCATGGTTCCTCCTTGCTTTTTCTTGTCTTTACTTATTTTTTACATTTATTTTACAATCTGTTATCATACAGTATCGGCACAACCGAAAATATAATTGGCAGTGTCTGCGTCCTCGGGCCGCAAATCGATCCGCGGGGCTGCAAACAGCAGGAAATGCCTTGTTTACAAAGACAGCTTACCTTTTTCCTGTAAAAAATAATATGGTAAAAATGATGAAAGGCACAGAAATATGGAATTTACAATCCTTAATGCGATCCAGCACCTCCGTACCCCTATTGGGGACATGCTGATGCCCCTTATCTCAAACGGGGTGTATCTTTGGCTCATCCTGCCGGTTTTGCTTTTGCTGCGAAAAAGCACCCGCCGCACCGGGGCCATCCTCCTTTTCGCCCTTGTCCTCGATGTCCTATTATGCAATTTATTATTGAAAAACATGTTCCAAAGGGTGCGCCCCTGCGATGTCAATACTGCGATTACCTTGCTGGTGCCACACCCTTCTGACTATTCCTTCCCATCAGGACATTCCGCGCTTTCCTTTACCTGCGCATCTGCCTTATTGTTTGCCGGAGTAAAGAAGAAATGGTGCATCCTTGCCTTTCTTGCAGCCGCCCTGGCGGCATTTTCCAGGCTGTATCTCTATGTCCATTACCCAACGGACGTGCTTGCCGGGATCCTTTTGGGAATTTTCTGCGGATGGGCAGCTTCCAGGATCTTCCACGCACTCCAGGAAAGAAGAGGGCAGAAAATATCTGGTGCTTCCTGACACATTCTTTCTTCCCCATACCAGGTCCATAGCCCATTGCAAGGATATGTACGAAGAAAAGCCAGGGAAAGGGCGGTCCCCATACAGCCATAGCAGGGACCTGCGCCATTTCCCTGGCTTTTGTGCAATGGAAAACAAGCACCGTAAGGCTTCAGAAGGCATCCCTGTTCACAATGTCTTCATAAAATGACTACAGTTGCGCAACATTTCTACAACAGTTTCATCACAAGCATCCGTTATATTAAAACCATCAGATGAGGAATTCATCTGAGGCAAAAAACTTTTTCTTTTTTTCATACTTTAATTTCATACTCCCCAAAAAAACAGGACAGCGACAGCTGTCCTGTTTTCATGTATGGATATGGAAGTTCTCCTCCCTGTGCCTGTGTAAGCCATGGGACATGACATCCTTTGGTATGCCATGGCATTTCACATAGGTTTATTATGCCCTGTAAGGAAGCCGGAAAAGGGCAGGATGGGAAACCTTTTCCCCGCCGGGTCATATGAGCTCCGCTTAGTCATCTATGTTAATGTCACCCATGCTGGTGGAAGCTTTGATGGTTTTCTCCCCATTCCCAATGGAGATCTTCTTGGTGCCTCCATCTTCCATACTGTACTGGTCATCCCCTACGGTAATATCTCCCACTGATGTGGAAGGGGTAATCGTGTAGTAGCTGAGGCTGTCCGAGAGCGATATCGTAATATCCCCATTGCTGCTTTCTGTGTCAAACTGGCCAAAACATGCGTTTTCCAGCTCGATATCCCCGTTGCTGCTGGAAGCGTTTAGAGCATCCCCGCTGCAACCCGGACCGGACAATGAAAGATCTCCGTTCGAAGAGGAAAGCTGCATTTCCTTTACGGCAGCCACCTCATCCGGTTCGAAAGAGATATCCCCGTTTTCCGTCGATAAGGTTACCTGGCCCAGGTCCCATGACCCGGAGGGGATGGTAACCGTAAGCACTCCTCCGGAACGGGAATGCCCATTCCCGCTTTCCTCCCCCTCTGTAACAACAAGGGTGCGATCTGTCACTTCCACCGAAGGGACAGGCCCTTTCGGACCGGTATAAGACCATCCGAAGTTTTTCCCACTCTCTACCCGGATATCATCCTGGGCGAGCCGGACATCCAAAGATCTAAAGGAACCGGTATCTTTCGAAACTTCCGTTTCCTCTTTTCCCACAAACCCAAACGCAAATTCCCCATCTGTTGAAAGGACCAGGTGCCCATGCCTGGAAATCCCATAAAAAACCGCGGCAATGGTGATCACAAGAAGCAGGATAATATATATAGTACGTTTTTTCATTCGTTTTCCTTTCCTTCCTTTACACGAAACACAGTCTTTAATAACCGGTCAACCACTACGGTAATCGGGAAAATAATCCAGGAAACTGCCCAGGAAAAGGTCAAGAAGCTGACTATCAGGTAAATACAGACAGCCGTCGGCCATAGCACGGAAAGGATGGCGGATGCGGCTTTATTCGTGTATTTCCCTTCGCCCTGTCCTTTGTAGTAACTGCCATCCACCCTCTGCGGGCTATTTAAGCCCAAAAGGAGGCGGCAGCCGTTTTCCCGGGAAGAGCTGACGATAAGGATCAAGGTTCCCAGCCCTGTCATAAAAAGCAGGAGGACGACGCCAAAGCCTAAAAGGGCACTGCTTGCGCCGGCTACCGCAAATAACGACAGCGGGACATAGCAGGTGCAGAAGAGCAGGACCGCTACCGTACGCTGCAGGGCCGCCATATCCCGGGAAGCCCTCCTAACGTCATTTACCATGCCCGCCGTCCCATAATCAATGCTGCAGGTTTCCGTCTTTAAAAAAGCCCATTTCCTCATGCGCAGGCTGGCATAAACGTGCAGGCCGACGCATGCCGCGATCATGGTAAAGAGGAAAAGGAGGCCGGCCGTAAGATCCAAGCGGGTGGACCACCCGAATGCCGCTGACAGGATTATCCAGCCAGGAGAAAGAACGGCAAAAAAGGTGCCCAGCCCATGGAGCAGGCTGCAATGCGCACGGCTGTCCAGATAAGACCTGGCTTCTTCCAATGACACCTCCCGCCCTGCACTGTTTCCCGTTCCGCCATCCTGGATTGCTTCGCGGATCCCTAAGGCATCTGCCAATTCTTCCAAATTTCCGAATTCCGAGATGACCTGCGCCACCGCTTCATTTTCTGATTTCCCGTTATGGATCAGTTCGGAATATTTATCCTCCATCATCTGTCCCAGCTCGCATTTTGCCTTTATGACTTCCGGCGTATTCGGGAGCTTTGCGAACATAGATTCCAAATAGTTCCTTATGGTATTCATTCCTGTATCTCCTTTATAAACCGTTCCACCACTGATTTCGTCAATTCCCATTCCTCGCATTTTTCCGCGTAATACATTCGTCCGGTATCGGTAATCCGGTAGTAGGTCCTGCGCTTGCCATTCTCCGAAACTCCGGGAAAAGACTCGATATATCCATCTTTTTCCATCCGTGTAAAAGCAGAATACAGTGTCGTTTCCTTGATAATATAGGCATCCTTTGTCCTGGACCTGATTTTTTTCGATATCTCGTAGCCATAAGAGGGTTCCTCCAATAGCAGGCACAGGATAATCGTGTCATTGCAGCCACGGATTACATCGCTGCTGATCCCCATGAAAGCCTCCTTCCTGCAAAGACCAGGCGTCCCTTTTGTATCGTCCTGTTTGCTACGTCTGGCATATTACGACTGGCGTAGTATCTTTACGCCCATAATATACTACGCCTGTCGTAGTATGTCAAGCGGTACTTCCGTGCGATATGGAAGGATATAACTCTTCGTAAAAGCTGCCTTTTGCGAAGAGTTATAGGGCTTGCAAACTGCCCTGTCACAGCCATGCCATTACCAGGTCCTGGATTTTTATGTCCATGACATTCCATCATCTGGATCCATGATTACTGATCACCTGAATCCATAGCGATTCCTTACTTGAATCCATAACGATCCATTACTTGAAATATCCGGAAGCAGAATGGTCCCGCCGGCGCTGCCACATTATTACGGCGCAGCCATCTGGCCATTCATGCCAAAAGCGGCCTGGGAAAAGCGATAAATAGCCTTTCCCAAGCCGCTTTTGGCATGGCCCGTATAGTGCTGATGAATCGGCATAAAAAAACCTCCAGGCAGCCATGCCTGGAGGCCTAATGTAGATGAAATCCACCGAAATATTTTCTATACCAAATGATTTCCCACCCAGCTTGTAATGCCAAATAGTTCCTTATCCAGCTTACAAAGCCAAATGATTCTTCCTTCCGCCTGCAGTTCCAAATGTTTCCTTACTCAGCTTGCAATGCCTACAAAGGTATAATCCTTATCTTCCACAGCCTTTTTTACATCTGCTTCCGGAACCGGGGCGTTTAAAGTAAGTTCCGCTGTGCCTTTTTCATGGCTGACAACAGCCTCGTCTACCTGCGGAAGCTTCTCCAGCGCTTTCTTTACCGTTGCCTCGCAGTGTTCGCACATCATGCCGTCAATCCTGACTGTTTCTTTCATATCTGGTTCTCCTTCCTTGCCAGGGCCTGCAGCCCCTTCCTTTCCGGCAGATGCCTTTTTTCCTCCTGCATCTGCCTTCCTTTCTGTCTCCATACCGATGTATTCATATCCTGCATCTTCTACGGCTTTTTTCACATCTTCTTCTGAGATTTCTTTTTCCAAAGCAGCCTTTGCCACGCCGGCATCATGGTCTGCTTTTACTTCCAGTACCCCATCCATGGAGCCAATGGCTTTTTCAATGCGCGCCTCGCAATGCTCACACATCATGCCTTTGATATCGACATCTGCTATAAGGAGCGGCGCGCTGCAGGAGAAGCCCTCTGCCGGTTTCTTTTCCAAACTCCCGGCTTTCTTCGCTGCTGCGCTTTCTGCATCCTTATCCTGTGCTTCTTCCTCCTGTACATCTTCCAGCAGCTTTCCGCCATTTTCCGGGACTACCGGGTGTTTTAACTTCCTGTCATGCTTCGTGCTGAATACCTGGAACAGGTTCAACCGCAGCGCGTTCAGGCAGACAAATACGCTGGAGCAGCTCATGGCTGCGGCGCCCCACATCGGGCTCATGGACAGTCCCCAATGGGAATACAGCCCTGCGGCAAGCGGGATTAAAAGCACATTGTAAATGAGTGCCCAGAACAGGTTCTCCTTGATATCCCGGTAGGTCTGCCGGGACAGGCGGATCGCCGCTACCGCGTCGGTCAGGCGGGATTTCATAAGGACCACGTCTGCCGCGTCGATGGCCACATCCGTCCCTGCCCCGATGGCAATGCCGATATTGGCACGGGTAAGTGCCGGGGCATCATTGATGCCGTCTCCAACCATGGCAACCTTGCCTTTTTCCTGCAGGCGCCGGATGACGGCTTCCTTGCCTTCCGGAAGGACCCCTGCCACTACTTCGTTGACGCCTGCCTGGCTGCCGATGGCATTGGCGGTCCTTTCATTATCCCCAGTCAGCATGACCACATAGATGCCCATATCCTGCATCTGGCGGATGGCCTTTGCCGAATCGTCTTTAATGGTATCCGCAACAGCGATCATGCCCAGGAGCTTTCCATCCTCCGCAAAAAACAGCGGGGTCTTTCCTTCTGATGCGAGACCCAGTGCACGCTTTTCTTCTTCCGGGAAAAGGGAAACCTTGGAGCCGATAAATTTCTGGCTTCCTCCTAACAGCCCCTTCCCATCCAGCGTCATGGACAGGCCGTTGCCGGCAAGTGCATGGAAAGCGGTTCCTTCCAGCAGTACTGTCCCTTTTTCTGAGGCATAATCCAAAACAGCTTTTGCCAAAGGATGCTCGCTCTTCTGTTCCAAAGAAGCTGCTTTCTGCAGAAGCTCTTCTTCCGTTACTCCTTCTGCCGGATAAATGCCGGTTACTTTCGGCATGCCATTGGTGATGGTACCTGTCTTATCCAAAGCCACGATCTGCATGGTGCCGGTTTCCTGCAGGGACTCTGCTGTCTTGAACAGGATCCCGTTCTTGGCGCCCATGCCGTTTCCTACCATGATGGCTACCGGGGTTGCAAGCCCGAGTGCACAGGGGCAGGAAACGACCAGGACCGTAATCCCTCTCTTAAGGGCAAGGCCGATGTCCCCACCGCTGATAAACATCCAGATGATGATGACAGCAACCGCGATGCTGATAACGGCCGGTACAAAATAACCGGAGATGGTATCTGCCAGCTTTGCCACCGGAGCCTTGGTCGATGCGGCATCGCTTACCATGTTGATGATCTGGGACAAGGTTGTATCTTCCCCAACCCTGGTGGCGCGGCACTTTAAAAAGCCGCTTTGGTTTAACGTCGCGCTGGAAACCTGGCTTCCGGCTTCCTTGTCCACCGGGATGCTCTCACCCGTGAGGGCGGATTCATTTACTGCGCTGGTGCCTTCGATGACAATGCCGTCCACCGGGATGTTTTCTCCCGGGCGGACTATGAAAATATCGCCTTCCTGTACCTCATCAATGCCAACCGTGACTTCCTGGCCGTCCCTCAGAAGGGTTGCTGTCTTGGGGGCAAGCTTCATCAGGCTCTTTAAAGCGTCTGTGGTACGGCCTTTGGAATAAGATTCCAATGTCTTCCCGACGGTAATCAAGGTAAGGATCATGGCGGCGGATTCAAAATAGAAATCATTCATAACCGCCATGGCTGCCTGCGACCCCTGGTGTACCTGTACATAGGTCATATAAAAGAGCATAACCGTGCTGTATGCAAAGGCAGTGCCGGAGCCGATTGCCACCAGGGCGTCCATGTTGGGCGCGCCATGGAACAGGCTCTTAAACCCGCTAACGAAAAACTTGCGGTTGACCAGCATGACCACAATGGTCAAAAGCATCTGCATAAGGCCCATAGCCACATGGTTCCCAACCATGAAGGGCGGCACCGGCCAGCCCCACATATAGGCTCCCATGGAAAAGTACATCAGGACCAAAAGGAATATTACGGAAAGCACGAGCCTTCTCACCATTCCCGGGGTTGTTTTATCTTCCAGGGCTTCTTCCTGCGCTGCCAGTTTCGCGCTGGCGCTCCCCCGGTTTTCCTGCCCGTAGGAACGTTTCTTTGCGCCATATCCCGCATTTTCTACTGCCGCTACGATGTCTGCCTCGCTGGCCGTACCTTCCACCCTCATGGAATTGGTTAAAAGGCTCACCGCCACATTAGTCACGCCCGGTACCTTTGAAACGGCTTTTTCTACATGTGCCTGGCAGGACGCACAGGACATGCCTGTCACATCATATTGTTCTGCCATGTCTCCCCTCCTCTCCGGAAAACAGATAGGTCCTTGCAGGATCCCGTCAAAACAGCAGCCCTGCTGGTGCGGACCTGCCCGCTTCCACTCCAATCTTATTTCATGACCTTTTGAAGCACCTTTACGAGCTCCTCAATGGTCTCGTCTTTTCCTGCCCGGATGTCATCCGCCACACAGGTACGGATATGCTGTGCTAAAAGTTCTTTATTAAAACTGTTTAAAGCACAGTTGACGGCACTGACCTGGACCATGATATCCGGACAGTATGCATCATTTTCCAGCATACCTTCGATCCCCCGGATCTGGCCTTCGATCCGTTTCAGGCGGTTCATCAGCTTCTTTTCTTCTTCCGCGGACCTTCTCTTTTTCCGGCCGCCGCAGCAACAGGATACGCTCTGTTCGCCTTCCTGCTCTGCTTGTTCCATCCCAAGGCAGGTATCCCTGTCTTCTAAATCTATCTTATCCTTGTCCATTGATCTCCTCCAATATACCCCGGGTGGGTATCATTTACAAATAGGATAATATACCCATAGGGGGTATGTGTCAACACCCTAATTTGAAAAAAATGCCACCAAGCAGGGCTTGATGGCAGAAAGGTTTCCAATATATTATTTTATGAACCGGCTTTTCCTTATGAAAGGCTGATCTTTACGATCCTGTGTTCCATATAACGTACGATGTCCAGGATGCTTTCATGCGTAAACGCGATAAACCCGTTGCAGGCGTTATCACCATCCGCCAGCACCATATCAGGATGCCCCAACCGGGCAGCCAGGACCTGGTCTTCTTTATGCGCGGCCCGCATGGTATCATAACGCGGTATTTTCGCTATCTCCTCCAAAAGGCATGCCCGGCACTGGTCCGCATCCAAGCCAGAAAGAGAAAATGTGAGGGTGGCAGCAAGTGATTCCGCCTCAAGAGGGACTCCATAAGGAAGGCAGATTGCTACAATACACCTTCCATATTTATCATAGACGGTGATTCCGCTTCCGGTAGCACCAGATTGGTCATATGGAAGATTTTCATCTGGGTACCTTTTTTCAAGCGTCCCAAGCAACCGTACATTCTTCCACCAATCGGCTGGATCATCTGACCACCACGCATCCGGCGGTATTTCATCTGGATATATATCGTCCCACATATCATTTGAACTCATCCCACATCCTCCTTTCCTGTCTGGCTGCAGGCTTTCCATCAATTTGAAAAAGCCTTTGCCGGACGATGTCTTCAGCCTGCCATTGGAACAGCACTCATTCTTTCTTTTCCTTCTCCATTTTTGCCTTGGCTTTCGCGTCCCCGATGCCCTGCTTTGTCCTGGAAGAGGGGTCAAACTTAAGAAGGTCCCGGATGACGACAGAAGCTGCCATGGCGCCTGCGGCCGGCGGTACAAAGGCAGTAGATCCGGGGAGGTCCCTCCTCTGGGTGCATTTCCGTACCGTCCCCGGCGGGCAGATGCAATGCTTTAAACAGGAATTATCCGTATCCGCCGGGCGGATCGGGGGTTCAGTGGAATAAACGACCTTCAGCCGTTTCACCCTGCGCTTTTTCAGTTCCCGCCGCATGACTTTCGCCAGAGGGTCCCCGCTGGTTTTGTAAATATCGGTGACCGAAAGCTTTGCAGGATCCACCCGGTTGCCGCATCCCATGGCGGAAATAACCGGGGTGCCGCATTTTATTGCTTCCATAATAATGCTGATCTTGCCGGTGACGGTATCAATAGCATCTACGACATAATCATATTGGGAAAAATCAAAATCGCCCGCGTTTTCCGGAAGGAAGAATTCCTTATAAGTATTCACCTTGATCTGGGGATCCAGGTCCGCCACCCGTGCCGCAGCTGCATCCACTTTGTACTGCCCAACGGTCTTCCTGGTGGCCAGCACCTGGCGGTTTAAATTGGTAAGGCAGATTTTGTCATCATCGATCAGGTCCAATGTCCCTACCCCGCTTCTTGCCAAAGCTTCTACTACGCTGCCGCCTACGCCGCCGATGCCAAAAACAGCAACCCGTTTTTCACGGAGCGTATCCAACGCCCCTTCCCCGAAAACCAGCTCCATCCTGGAATATTGGTTCAGCATTTTTCTCCCTTCCTGCCAAGCTTTTTCATGATCACTTTGAAACTAACATTGTATTATTGGCCATCCTGATAGGAATTGTCAATATTATTTTCACAGGAAGATTCCTTGCGATGTACTAGCCGCATCGTCCTATGTCATCGCCTGGCTAGGCGATGACATAGGACACGCCTCCGCACGAAGTGCGGTTTATCATGGCGTGGGTCTCCTCTTTTATATGTCATCACCTGGCAAGGCGGTGGCGCAGGCTGTTTCTTCACGCGATGCGTGAGCTTTCATGGCACAGCTCTCCTTAAGGATGGCTTTAAATGCGGCGTCTATCCTTTCTATAGCTTCTTTCTCTAATTCGTCTTATTATTCTAATATTTTATTTTATTATGCTTATCTCCAACACATTTTCAAAGTATGTTGTTGTATAGATAGAATATTTTGATATTATACTCTCACAAGCAAGAAACAGCCTTATCACAAGGAAAACGGGCAGCCTGCCTGAAAAGACATCCTACAAGGAAGATCATTCATTTGTGGCACGGCCTGGTCCACCGCCTTAGGGCGATGACTGAAAAAAGAAGGGAGAACCAAAACTATGATGGGAAGACTTCGTGCAATGAGGGAACCGCTCAAATACGTCCAGGGGCGCGACGCGCTTCTGAAATTCCATGAAGAGATGGGGTACATGGGACACAGGTGGCTTTTCGTATGTTCCGGCAGCGGGTACCGTGCCGTACATGACAAGATCGAGCAGAGTTTCGGCGGCTTGGACGACTACCGCCGTTATGAAATCTTCGGCGGCATTTCCAGTGTCGGCGAGATTGAGAAAATGAAAAAAATCGTAGCCGATGACAACATCGACGTGGTCGTAGCAGCCGGTGGCGGAAGCGCGGTCGACACGGCAAAGGCTACCGCCCATTACTGCGGGAAGCACATCGTCGTGGTGCCTACGGTAGCCGCCACCGATGCTCCTTGCACCGGCCTTTCTGTTATTTATAACGACGATGGCACCTTCAACCAGTACCTCTTCTATCCAAAGAACCCGGACGCCGTCATGGTAGATACCTGCGTCATCGCCAACGCGCCAGTCAAATTCCTAATCGCCGGCATGGGAGACGCGCTGGGCACCTATTTTGAAGGTCTTGCCTCTATCCGTACGGAATCTGCCAGCCTCGAAGGCACCGGGATCACCCGCGCGGGCATGGCCCTTGCCAAGCTTTGCTACGAAACTCTCCGGGAATACGGCGTCCAGGCAGTAGAAGCCTGCAAACAGCATGTCGTAACCCCGGCTTTGGAAAATATCGTGGAAGCCAACGTTTACCTTTCCGGCGTAGGCGCGGATAACGTAAACTGCGCGGCAGCCCATTCCTTCTATGATGGCGTGACTGCCCTAGGCGGCAAACACGCGCAGCACGGCAACTGCGTCGCTTTCGGTACTTTGGTACAGCTGGTATTGGAGGGCGCACCGAATGACCAGTTTAAAGACATCCAGAACTTCTGCCTTGAAGTAGGCCTTCCTGTCACGCTCGAAGAAATCGGCATTACTACCGACGAACAGATTAAGACTATTGCCGAGCATGCCTGCGTCCCCGGTGAAACCATCCACAACCTGGCCGGCGACGTACAGCCGATCGAGCTTTACAGCGCCATTATCCAGGCGGATGCCATGGGCCGTGCGGTAAAAGGCTGACATTTTCTTCCTTTTTGGTGACATTACCCACAGGGTGATGTCCCAGGACGCTCCCACGTGCGGAGCACGCATATATTTGGCTGGCCCTCCCTCCCTCATAGTGATACAAACGAGAAAAAACAATCTGGGGAGAAGGGCATCATAACCCGCCAAAAAGCAAAAATTGCTATTATAAAAATAAGTCCCCGGGAGCATGGACAGGCGCCATGTTTCCGAGGATTTCTTTCTTAATCAGTATTCAATATAAGAAGGCTTTATCTCTTTGTACTTCTCTACCAGTTCCTCCCAGTTTTCAGGAAGTTCTATTTTGGTTACGGAAGGCCCGCCATGATCCCCTCCTCCCGCAAAGACCGCCATCATGGCGCCTGCATGCCCGCCGCCTACGACGCCGAACATATGCCGGCTCGACCAGAATACCCTGGTCGAATGGGTCATGACCTCTGGCAGTTCCACCTCGGGGAGGTGGCTGTTGCCTTTCAGCCAGTCCAGCATGACCTCGCTGGCAGGGTGCCTGTCATATTCTACGATATAATGCAGGATCCTCTGCCTGGTCCAGCCCGCATCGGCAAAAAGCTTTGCCGCACCGGGAGAAAAGACCAGCATGGCGCCGGGATCCCATCCATAAGGAGTTAACGTGCAGAGCCATTTCAGGAAATCCTGCACGCTGTTTCCCGCGTGGGCATGGTGTTCCTGGGACCAGAACAGGGTAAGTGCTGAATCCTCTTTCGCCAGCCCGAAATCCGTATGGAGTGGTCCCCAAGGGTTATTCCGGGGGCTGTCCCCGATGCAGTATCCAAGCCTGAATTCATGCCCCAGTTCCGACATGTCTTCGATACCAGGGCGGATCCCGCCGATGTTCATCAAGATATAACCAAATGCCCGACCGATTGCCGCGTTTGCCTTGTAATATGGGGAAAGGAAGTTATCATCTGTATTTAACCCGATGTCATCTGCCACTTTCCCGCTCACCGTAAGCACCGGTCCCCAGGTAGACTGGCTGCAAGTCCAGCCTTCCAGGACCAGGCAGGGATCCATCGCGCCTTTTACCGCCGCGATAAGGACCGGCATATAAGTTGGCAGGCAGCCCGCCATGACGGCGTTTACCGCAATTTTTTCCACTGTGGCGCACCCCATCATAGGCGGGATTTTCGCCACGACATAATCTGCCGGAAGCCCAGACCCTTGGACCATTTCCTCCACAGCTTTCCCGGTAGGCATTTCGATGGGCTGGCCGTTGGTCCAGCCATTTTGGTAAAACAGCCTGCTGATTTCACGGGCAGTGCCGGTATAAACGGACTCTGCATAATGCTGGCTTTTTATGGAAGGCGTTTTTTCTTCCGCATCCAATGGCTTTGTCAGGGCATCGGAAAGTTCTTTTACAAAACTGCCTATCCTTCCTTCCATATCTTTTTCGATCTCTTCCGCGGACCCGGTATTAAAGATCCTTCCGGGAGGCATGTCAAAAAGAACTATCCTAAGGCCCGGTACTCCAAAAGCCTTTAATCCCCGCTCTGCCGCGGGGAATGTCCTTTTGGAAACGGCCATCACGGTGGGGATCCCTTTTTTCTCTATATAAGCCGCGTTATATCCAAGATACAAAGAAGAAGACGGAACGCTTCCATAAAAGGCCAGGATAGCGTCGCAGCCGCAGGCCCATTTGTCAAAAACCGGCTGGAACTGCGGGTCTTTTTCAATCCTTACCGTTTCCTTATGATACTGCAGGTAAGTGAACCTGGCACCTGGCCACATTTTTTTCATTTCCTTTTCCACTGCCTGCAGCATATAAATGGAAAGGTCCATGATATCCCCAAACATGCCAATCGTCTTCCCGTCCAAAGAATCCAGCCTGGGGCTTAGTCCCCGGAGCAGGGACTGGTCCACTTTGGCCCAGGGGCTTAGGACTTCATAAACCGGTTCCATATTTCCTCCTTATCTGGCATCCTTGATCACGACGCCCTGGTTCATCACAAATTCTACATGGCTTAAAGCTTCAAAGCTTTCATCTAATTCATCCTTTATGGCAACCAGGTTTGCCTGTTTTCCTGTTTCGATGGACCCGAGGCGTTCCTCTACCTTGCAGGCAATTGCCGCATTCTTCGTAGCGGCTGCAAGGACCTCCTGGACAGAAAGCCCGGCCTTGTAAAGGAGCTGGAATTCATGCACCGGCACTTTTGCTACGTCCGGCTGGGTCTCCATCCTCATGGTATCTGTCCCAAGGACCAGCATCCCTCCCTTTTCATGGAAACGCCTTGCGTTCTCAATGGCATCCCTTTCCTGGGCAGCCGTATCGACCGCTTCCATCTTTTTGATGGTTTCTTTCATTTCCGGTGGCATGCTGGCGATAACCTCCGGCGGAAGAAGCGGCCTTGGGGCATTGATGGACTGCAAGGTGCAGGTAACGATGACCCTTTTTGCCGCCATTTCATCCAGCAAATCTTCCGGAACCGGGTCCAGCACCATATGGGCCATCTCCGGGATCCCGTTTTCCACCAGTACCCGCAGGAATTTCGCTTTCAGGACATGGGCCGCGCACCAGACGTCCATCTCTTTTGCGACTTTCGCGATTTCCTGGAGAATCTCGGGGCTAAGCTGCGGCGTGTCCTCATCAAACCCATTTAAATCCATAGCCGTCTTGATGCCATCGCAGCCTGCCGCCAGCTGTGCCTGGATCGCCCTCCTGGCATCGGATGGGGTATCCACGGCAATGCCATTCTCATCATGCCCCATAATATGCATATAGCCGCCTCTTGCCGCGATCGCTTGTCCAGCGGTGAGGATCTCGGCACAGTCCGGCCGGCGGACGGTTTCCCGCCACTTAAGATAGCCATCTGTTGCCTTTTTTCCATCTCCAAGCCCCATGTCGCGGACCGTCAGGATACCGGACTGTGCCCAGCTTTTTAAGGCTTTGTCATTATATTCGATCTTCCCTGTCACAATATGCACATGGGCATCAAACAGCCCCGGCAGGATGGTATATCCGGACAGGTCGATTTCCTCCTTTCCGGAAAGACCCGGCCCTACATCCAGGATTTTCCCCTCGTCCGCATCCACCAGGACGTCCGCTTTTACGTTCCATAAGTCCCCGTCCGATACTTTCGCGTTCTTTAAACAAATCGTATTCATCGTAACCCTCCTTTTCCTGTATCTATCCTGCCCTCCCGCTTTCTGATGGCTTAAAGCTTGTGTACGATATGCGCATGAGGAAGGGGCCCATACTGGAGCGTGTCAAATTTCTTATCCGGGTTCCAGGAAGTAACCCTGGGTTCCTCATCCCAGGGAAGGTAGGGAGAAGGGGTCCTTCTGCAGTCCGGCACTTTCAGCCATCCTTTGTCAAAGGGGCTCCGAATCCAGCAGATGGGGCGGATTTTCTGGAATTTCCATTCCCCGTCTTCTTTTACAAATTCATTATCATATTTCCCACAGATCCAGAAAGCGGTATCCTTCTTTTCCCCTGCCTCAGGATCCCATACTTTGTTGGTATGCGGTCCGAAAAGATGCCACTGCCCCCAGGCATGGGTATGGTCATCACTGACTTCGATCAGGGGCGTCATCAAAAGCAGCGTCAGAAGGATATTTGCCTCGGAGGAACTGGTATTGGACATTTTGTGGACGATGGGGTCGATCATATCCCCGTTTTCATCCATTTTCTTTGCCATGGTATACCAAACCCGCTTCACATGTTCCTGTCCCTTATAGGCCCCACTGTCCATGATCTCAACCCTTACATCCGGGTCCTTATGGGTATAAAGGTCGTCCCATACGCCTGCGATATTCCCGTTCTCCATATAGAAAATATAACGTGACTGCAGGTTCTGGATTGCGACCATGTCCGCATAATAAGACTGCTCCTCTACCTTTTTCTCCAGCTCCAGAAGCCTCTTCTCCAGTTCTTTTTCTTCCATTTCCAGATTCTCCTTTCAAACGCTATGGATCTGCCTGCGTGTTATATCCGCAGCCCTGCCGTCCGGATACCCCTCACCGTCTCTGGCCGCCTGCCCCGTCCGACAGACGGGCACCCTTTATCCGCTCCACCTTCTGCCCCGTCCGGCATCTTGGGACAGGCTGGCTGCCACATCTACCCGCATTTCCTGTTACCATCCACCATAGACGACTCTTTTTTAAATTATCCCCGGTTCCCTCCAAAAAAGGAATGATAGAAAAGGGAGTCTTGTTATTCCATTTTGGAAATTTACATTGCAGGGGCATGGGGCTTCTGCTATTTTATATTGTAAGGAGGGACCCAGATGACTCTTTACCAGCTGCGCTATTTCTATGAAGTGGCAAAAACCTTAAATTTTTCAAAAGCGGCTGAAACCCTTTTCGTATCCCAGTCCAACCTCACCAAATACATTGCAAATCTTGAAAAAGAGCTGGGGTTTAAGCTGTTTGACCGCAATACGCACCACTGCCGCCTCACGGAAGAAGGGAAGGATTTCCTTGCTAAATCACAGAAGCTGTTCTTCGAACTGAATTCGACTATCGAAAATGCAAAGCTGGGCGCGGCAAACCCCTACCATCTTATTACTATCGGCATCGCACAGGCAGAGCTGCCTTCCCACAAGCTGCTCCATCTGCTAAATGAAAAAAACAGAAATGGGGATATCCGGTATATAATAAAGGAAGCAACCTATTCCAGGCTGATTTCCCTTCTCCGGGAACATGAGCTGGACCTTGTCGTCACCACGGACCGCAATGCCAGGAATGATGACGATTTTGATTGGCTGGCCCTGCGCCCCTTTGAAATCCTGATGGCAATCCATAAGGACCATCCGAAAGCAGGACAGCCTTCCTTAAGTCCAGCCGACTTGGAGGATGACCTTTTCTTCATATCCATCCCGGACGGCAGGGACGCCCCTACCAACCGGATTGAGGAAATCTACCAAAAAACCGGCTGCAGGCTCAATTTAACCATCTTGGATTCCCCTGCAGAACTCATGTTAAACGTCCAGACCGGTGCCGGCATCGCCCTGGTGCCGGATACCATCGACATGGACCGCTACCATGACATCTTTTTTTATCGATACGAAAAGCACAGCAGCCTCCTCCAGTCTTTACTGTGGCGCAAAGATGAAAAACGGCCGGAAGTGCTGGGGCTGGTGGAAGAAATTAAAAACTTCCTTCCTATGGACACGGATTATAAAACGCCTGTCCTGGGCCTGGAAAAATAGGCTGCCCACGCCCTCACACGAAGCGTGGTCTTTCATAGTGCAGCTCTCCTTTTCGGGAAGTCCATTGACAAAGCATCGATTTCTTTTTATAATTCTTCTAAACCTATGATGAAGAGTAGTATCCTGCAGGGAAACGCCTACAGAGAGCCGTGTATGCTGGAAAACGGCGGCGGGATGGCAGGGGAATGGACTTCGGAGGGCGGCCTGAAATGAAAAAGTAGGCGCCGACGGGAGACCCGATCCGTAACCAATCCGGGCATGCACAGGCATGAAATGAGCGGATGCGCATCAAGGATATGCGCGTCAATGTGGGTGGTATCGCAGAAGACGGAAAGTTCGGCTTTTGTCCCATAGAGGGGACAAAAGCTTTTTTTTGCTTTAAAAAGCCATCTTTCCCCTTGTTTCCTGCAGGACCGCCCAAACAGCAAAAGGAGGAATGAGTTATGAAAAAGAAAAGGCAGTCCTTAAAGAAAATAGCTGCTGTTGCGATGGCTTTTGCCATGGCAGGCACTTTGGCTGCATGCGGGAGCGGTTCATCTGCTTCTTCCAGCGCCAGCGGGAACTCTTCCGCTGTCTCTTCCGAGGCATCCGGCAGCGCTTCCGGATCCGCACAGGGAAGCGGCAAGACTTACAAAGTGGGCGTCGTCCAGTACATGGACCATGCTTCCTTGAACCAGATCAACGACAGCATGGACCAGGAACTGGATTCCCTTTCCAAGCAGATGGGCGTAACCTTTGATTACAAAGATTACTATGAAAACGGCCAGGGCGATGCTTCCAACTTAAGCCAGATGGCCGCAGAGCTGGTCAGCGATGACGTGGACATCATCGTTGCCATTGCCACACCGGCCGCACAGGTCGTACAGTCCCAGATCGAAGGCACGGACATCCCCATGGTATTCTCTGCCGTAACCGACCCGGTAGGCGCAGGCCTTGTGGAATCCGGAGACGCCCCTGGCGGGAATATTACCGGTACTTCCGACGCGCTTAATACCAAAGCCATGATCGACCTGATGCTGGCACAGAATCCGGATACGGATTATGTCGGGCTGCTTTACTCCAACAGCGAGGATTCTTCCGAAGAGCCGATTAAAGAAGCCAAGGAATATCTGGACAGCAAGGGCATCAAATACATCGAAAAGACCGGGACCACGACGGATGAAGTTTCCCAGGCGGCTGACGCCCTCATTGCGGAAGGCGTAGATGCCGTATTTACTCCGACTGACAACACCATCATGAGCGCGGAGCTGAGCATTTATGAAAAATTCACGGATGCAGGCATCCCGCAGTACTGCGGCGCTGACTCCTTCGCTTTGAACGGCGCTTTCTGCGGATACGGCGTAAATTATGAAGACCTGGGCAAGTCTACCGCTGACATGGTAGCCAAAATCCTGGCGGATGGCGCTGACCCTGCAACGACCCCTGTCGTAACCTTTGACAACGGCGTTGCCACGATTAACACCCAGACCTGTGAAGCGCTGGGCTATGACCTGGATGAAGTGGAAAAGGCTTTCCAGCCATACTGCAGCAGCATTAAGGAAACCACGACTGCTGAAAATTTCAGTGAAAGTGAATAAAGATTTAAGAAACAGTTTAAGGCGGCAGCCTTTTTCCCTTTTCAAGGGGAGGAGCTGCCGCTAATGTAAGAAGGGGTTTAACATGGGTGGATTTTTGACAGCCGGCATCGTCCAGACTGCCTTGGAAGTGGGGCTCATCTATTCTCTGGTGACGCTCTCGCTTTTCCTTAGTTTCAGCATCCTGGATATCTGTGACTTGTCTACAGACGGGTGTTATACATTAGGCTGCGCGGTAGGCGCCATGGTCACGATCGCGGGGCACCCCATCCTGGCGCTTTTTGCCGCAATGGCTGCGGGGATCGTTTCAGGATTTGTGACAGCGCTCCTGCAAACGAAGTTTGGCGTGGAAAGCATCCTCGCGGGCATCATCGTTAATACTGGCCTTTATACCATCAACCTGGCTGTCATGGGATTTTCCGCGGATGTTTCCATTGTCGGGAAAGACACGGTTTATTCCCTGATTGGCAGCATAAATAAGGGCGTTTTCTGGAAAGGATGGAGCCCGGTATTCTTTTTAGGGGCCCTCATCCTTGTGATCTGCTTCTTATTATATTGGTTCCTGGGGACAAGGCTTGGCTTATCCATCCGTGCCACCGGTGACAGTCCCGCCATGGTAAAGGCATCCTCCATCAACCCGGCATTTACGACGACTGTCGGCCTTTGCATCGCCAACGCCATGACCGGCCTTGGAGGCGGGCTCATCGCCCAGTACCAGAAAACAGCCAATATCAACCTGGGCACCGGAATGGTGACCGTGGCATTGGCTTCCCTGATCATCGGCGAGACCATTTTCGGCAGGCTCCCCATGTTCTGGCGGATCCTGGGCGCCTGCGGCGGGGCCGTTCTCTACCGGTTTTTAATTTCCATCGCGCTGCGCCTGAATGTGCCTACAGAAGCCTTTAAGCTGGTTTCCGCTTTGATTGTCGCGATTGCCATTATCATGCCCCAGGCCAAATCCCTGATCCAGTTCCGCCTGAGGCGGAAAGCCTTGATGGCCGCGCGGGCCGCGAAAGGCGCCGGTGCTTCCGGAAACGGAGGTGGGAAAGAATAATGCTGCAGATTGATGAAATTTCGAAGACTTTTAATATCGGCACGGTGAATGAAAAAACCGCCCTGCACCATTTGTCCTTAGCGCTTCAAGATGGCGATTTTGCCACCATTGTCGGATCCAACGGGGCCGGGAAATCCACCTTGTTTAATGCTATTGCGGGAAGTTTCTACGTGGATGAGGGTTCCATTATCCTGGATGGGAAAGATATTACTTTTGTAAAAGAGCATGTAAGGAGCCATTCCATCGGGCGGCTGTTCCAGGACCCCTTGATGGGGACGGCGCCCCATATGACCATTGAGGAAAACCTGTCTGTCGCATACCTGAGGGCAAATACCGGAAGGCATGCCTACTTCAGCCGGATCTCGAAAAAAGAGAAAGAATATTTCCGGGAACAGCTGGAACTTCTGGGCATGGGCCTGGAAAACAGGATGTCCAACCCGGTAGGGCTTTTGTCCGGCGGGCAGCGGCAGACCCTGACTTTGCTTATGGCTACCATCGTCACGCCGCGGCTCCTCCTCCTGGATGAGCATACGGCAGCCCTGGATCCCGCCACGGCGGCAAAGGTCCTTGCCCTTACGAAAAAGATCGTAGAAGAGCGCAGCATCACCTGCCTCATGGTCACCCATAACATGAACCAAGCGCTGGAGCTGGGCAACCGCACCCTGATGATGGACCGCGGTTCCATCGTCCTGGATATCAGCGGGCAGGAGCGGGAAAATATGACCGTCGAAGACCTGCTGGGCGAATTTGAAAAGCGGGCCGGCTCTTCTTTGGATAATGACAGGATCCTGCTTTCTACGAAGGAAGGCGTCTGATATTTTTTCAGTGCCGGAAAGAAACCAAATAAGATACTTGGGGGTGCCTTGGATAATGCGCTCCACCCTTTCAAAAAAGAGGCTGCCGCTCTAAGAGATTCGTGCGGCAGTCTTTTTCTTCCGAAAGAATCCGGCCGAATGGCCGGATTTTTACCGATTAAAGAAGGGGTGCGCATTCCCTAATGCGACAGCCCCTTTTTCTATGCCCTATTGTATGGTCTTTTATTCTCTGCAATCTGGCATCCCCTTCCTTTTCCATACACTTACCATGTGCCTTTTCTTCCAGGAGGAGTGCCATCCTTATTTTTCCTCTACCACTGTGCTTTCCTTTTCATAACTCCAGCATATCACGATTGACAGCAGACATGGTAAAACATTTACTTCAATTAACTCTGATTAGTCCAAATATATTCCGTCATGCCATAAAAAAGCAACCTTTCAGTTGACATGTCCTTTGTCTTGCTGTATTATACGTATAGTACAGTAATACAGTAATACAGCTGTGGCATTAATACATAAAAAGGAGGCCAATATGGCATGGAAGCTGGATTCTGAACGGCCTATCTATACACAGATCATAGAACGGGTCGTTGCCGGTATCATCTCCGGCACCTATCAGCCAGGCGAAAAGCTCCCTTCTGTCAGGGAACTGGCCGCGGAAGCAGCCGTCAACCCCAATACGATGCAGAAAGCCCTTTCCGAACTGGAAAGGACCGGGCTTGTAAAAAGCCAGCGCACCAGCGGGCGTTTTATTACGGAGGACACAGGATTGATCAACTCAAAGAAATCGGAATTAGCCAAAAAAGAGATAAAAGTATTCCTGGAAAAAATGGAATCCATGGGGCTGGATCCGGAAGAAATCGAAAACTATATCCATGAATATATAAAGGAGGAGGAAGCATGATCGACTTAGTAACGGCAAACCACTTGTCCAAGCGTTATAAAGGCAGGCCCGCGTTAGATGATTTCACGCTCCAAATCCCCAGCGGCAAGATTATCGGGCTCATGGGGCCAAACGGAAGCGGAAAAACCACGTTAATCAAGCTCCTGGCAGGGCTTCTGACCCCCACTTCCGGGGAGGTCCTGATTGAAGGGCAGGCACCCGGGCCTTGGACGAAATCCATTGTCTCCTATCTCCCGGACCACCTCACCGTCCCGGAATGGATGAAGGTATAGGACTTTGTCACATACTATGAAGATTTCTTCGAAGATTTTGACCGGGAGCGGGCAGAAAAGATGCTTTCCTTGCTGCAGATTGACGGATCCATGCTGATTAAAAACCTTTCAAAAGGGACAAAGGAAAAACTGCAGCTGATCCTGGCCATGTCCAGGCGGGCACACCTTTACCTTTTAGATGAACCCATCGCCGGGGTAGACCCCGCAGCCCGGGATTATATCCTGAAAACCATCATTCGCAATTACAAAGAAAACGCTTCCATCATCCTTTCCACCCATCTGATTTCCGATGTGGAAAACATCCTGGACGACGTCATCTTTATCCGGGACGGCCGTTTGGAACGGTTCGCTTCCGTGGACGAATTAAGGGATGAAAAGCAGACTTCGATCGACCATTTATTCAGGGAGGAATTCAAATGCTGAAGCATGTCATGAAATACGAATGGAAAGCAGTAAGCCGCCTGCTGGCACTTGTTCATATCGCCATGCTGGCTTTCTGCGCGCTGGCATACGCCACTACCTCGCTGCTTGCGCAGAAAAGCGGCGCCTTCGGGGCCTTAAGTACCCTGTTCTGGGTTTTATACCTCCTCTGCATCGCCGTTGCCGCAGCTTTGACGATCCTGGTCCCTGCAGTCCGTTACTACAAAAGCATGTACGGGGAAGAAGGATACCTGTCCCATTCCATCCCGGCAAAGACATCTACCCTGATCCTGGGCAGGGAGCTGGTATACCTTATCTGGAGCCTGATTGATATTTTCTGCATCCTGCTCCCCCTGGTCCTGGGCAATTGGAATGATATTATCGGTGCAGAAGGGCTTCCCGGGCTTTTCTCCGAATTTTCCCGCCTGGCAGCCCTGGCAGGGGCGCCCCTTCCTTTGCTTTTACTTTATTTTTTCCTTTTTGGGCTGTCCCTGGTGGTCCTGGAAAACCTGCTGGCTTATTTTGCCATCTCCATCGGTTCTTATTTTTCCAACCACAAAGGCATTGCCAGCGTCATCGCCTATATCCTGTCCGGCATTGCCACGGAGGTAATCGGGAGCCTGGTCCTGCTTGCCAGCTTCGCCCCTTACCATAACCAGTTCGACATCCGTGTACAAGCCATTTCAGCAGATGCCCAGGTAACCATTGGCGGCTACCAGTTTTACCAGGAATCGATCGCATTTGCCCGCTCCATGATGCATTTTTCCGTCATCTGCTTCTTTATCGTCATTGGGTTCTGTGCCCTCTTCTGGTCCGTGTCCTGGTATACGGCAGACAAAAAACTGAACCTGGCATAAAGAAAGGGCCGGCGCCGCATTCCAAACCGTCCTTAAGGAGGAACGCGCCATGAAAAGCCACTCTTCGCATGAGGGCGCGGCCTGCGTCACCACCTTGCCATGCGG
>CADBRV010000102.1 GCA_902797185.1 uncultured Lachnospiraceae bacterium | reverse complement strand
TGCTACTAATAGGCCGAAGACTTGACCAAGGCTGCAGGTTCCTGCAGGTTTGTTCCAAGCAAGGGTGTAGAGTAGGTGGTTGTGTGGGGTTTTGAAGGTATGCCAATACCTTTCAAAACCTTTTGGATAAGGATGGCCTGTTGGTTCAGTTGGTTAGAACGCCGCCCTGTCACGGCGGAGGTCACGAGTTCGAGTCTCGTACAGGTCGTTATGGGATCTTAGCTCAGCTGGGAGAGCATCTGCCTTACAAGCAGAGGGTCACAGGTTCGAGCCCTGTAGGTCCCATTTAATTGCATATTTTTGATATGGATGGATTCCCGAGTGGCCAAAGGGGACAGACTGTAAATCTGCTGGCAACGCCTTCGAAGGTTCGAATCCTTCTCCATCCATTTCATATTATCGCGGGGTGGAGCAGTTTGGAAGCTCGTCGGGCTCATAACCCGGAGGTCGCAGGTTCAAATCCTGCCCCCGCAATTTTTTTGCCCAGTTAGCTCAGTTGGTAGAGCAAGGGACTGAAAATCCCTGTGTCTCTGGTTCGATTCCGGAACTGGGCATTTTTTATGCCTGAATTTTAATTTAAGCAGCATGCTGTCATTTCCTGAATTAGGAAGCATGCTGCTTTTTTTTCTTGCATAGCCGGCTGTTTGATATGTGGTAGAAAGTAAAGTATGATGCGGGGCAGATGGAAAGGAATTACCTTAAGCTGCTTGAAAAAAAGACGCAGCCCCTGATGTCAGACGCATAAACTGCATGGACGTATAAAATGTAAAAGTGCGTCGGCAGCCCGGCGTCATTTGAAGAACATAACATGGTATGTTAGTATTATGTTATTCGATTTTAATTATGTACTAATATTTATTTTATATTTATCTGATATGGGGCGGATAGAAAAATGACCATCAACCAGCTTCAGTATTTTATGTCTCTTGCAACCAGGCTCAATTTCCGTGCTGTCGCGGAAAGGTATTTTATTACGCAGCCTACCCTATCGCGCCAGATCGCTGCATTAGAAGACGAGCTGGGCGTAAAGCTTTTTGAACGCAACAAGCATGGGGTGGAATTGACGGAGGCAGGAAAGACATTGGAAGCCGGGCTTCCGGATATTTACCAGCAGCTCTCTGCACTCCTGTTGGAAACGAAGGAAACAGCAGCCATGGGGTCTAAGCACCTTACTATTGTCATCCAGGATGACCAGGTGATCAGCCCGGAACTGATGGACGCGATTACTGCTTTCCGCAAGGAGGAACCGGATGTACATATCCGTCTGGACAGGGTGCCGATTTCCAGCCTCTATACTTCTTTCCCGGACCAGCAGTTTGATATCGCCAATGTGATCGACTTGGACGGGCAGTTTATGCATGACCTCGAATTCCAGCCGCTCAGGGAGGAAGATACCTGCCTTGCAATACAGACAGAGCTGGTCGAAGGGCTTCCGGATTCTGTAACCGCCCATGAAGTGGACCTGGTCATCCAAAAGGTACCGCTGCATCTGATTTCTATGGAATATTATGATTCGGTTTCGGAACCGATCCAGTCCCTGCGGAACAACCTGCATCTGGACCTTCCGGACGGCAGGGTCCACTTTGAAAATAAGCTGGAGTCCCTTCCGCTGAGAGTCGCGGCAGGGCTGTGTACGACGATTGTGAATGAATCCCATACTATGAGCTATGACCCAAAGATCCGCCTGCTTTCTGTGAAGGGGGCGAATGTCTACCATAAGGGCATTCTTTACCACCCGGAAAATACGAATCCTGCATTGCAGCGGTTTATGAAGTATATAGATATGTAGAAACTACAGATGCGCTGCCTGGTGTCCAGGAAGCACAATTGCATGGCTGCATTTAAGGGACGATAGATACATGGCCTCCTATCAAGGGCTGAAAATGTATTGCCCGAAATGCAGGCATCCTAAATCGTCCTTCGGGGGGGCGGGCAATCCATCGCAAAGGGTCCTCCCGCTGGAGCGGATCCTTCCTTGCGATATAAAATAAGATTTGCCTCATATGGCCTAAATGGTTGACGGGAGAGGGTGTTTTATGATATACTCGAACGGCGATTAGACAAAGGCTTTTTTTTTATGCCTAAAATTAAATTTAAAGAGAGGTGGAAGTTGTGCGTGTAAAAATCACATTGGCATGTACGGAATGCAAACAGCGCAATTACAACATGACCAAGGAAAAGAAAAATCACCCGGAAAGAATGGAGACCAGGAAGTACTGCAAATTCTGCAGGAAACATACTCTCCACAAGGAAACGAAATAATCGCTTCCCGCTGGGAAAGGCTCTTCTAAGGGCCTTGTAATGAAGAAGGACATGGTTTATGGGAAAAGACAAAGAAGACAAAAGCCAGAACAAAGCGAACTGGTTTGACGGGCTTAAAAGCGAATTCCACAAAATTATCTGGCCGACACAGGAATCGGTCTGGAGACAGACCCTTGCCGTAGTGCTGATCACGGTAGTTCTTTCCGTGCTCATTGCTGTCATTGATACTGGCGCAAAATACGGTATTGA
Organism: uncultured Lachnospiraceae bacterium; assembly: GCA_902797185.1. Lineage (GTDB taxonomy): Bacteria > Bacillota > Clostridia > Lachnospirales > Lachnospiraceae > RUG14243. Next base: position 15,949 of record CADBRV010000102.1, on the reverse strand, counting down.
TTTCCTGATGAATCTGAATTTCTGATAACAGGGATGCACGTCTTCGTGATTCCCTGCAGGATTTTCCGGGCAGGGCTATGCGCCCTGGCTAGATAGAAAGGATGCGTTTTTATGGCAGAAGCAAACTGGTATGTCGTACATACTTATTCCGGATATGAGAATAAGGTAAAGGCCAACATCGAAAAAACAATCGAAAACCGCCACCTGGAGGACCAGATCCTGGAGGTGCGGGTGCCGATGCAGGAAGTGACAGAGGTCAAAAACGGCGTTCGCAAACAGGTTCAGAAAAAGCTTTTTCCAGGTTATGTCCTGATCAACATGGTTATGAATGATGACACCTGGTATGTAGTCCGTAATACCAGGGGCGTGACAGGCTTTGTAGGGCCCGGGTCCAAACCGGTGCCGCTTACGGAAGCAGAGATGCGTCCTCTTGGCATTAAGGTAGAAAACATCGAGGTCGATTTTGAAGTCGGCGACCAGGTCATGGTCATTGGCGGTGTCTGGAAGGATACAGTGGGCGTTGTCCAGGACCTGAATCCGGGCAGGCAGATGCTTACCATCAATGTTGATCTTTTCGGCCGCGAGACTCCGGTTGAGATCAGTTTCGCGGAAGTACAGAAAATCTGAAATGTAAAAGGAGGCTGCCAAAATGGCGAAGAAAGTAGAAGGTTATATCAAACTGCAGATTCCTGCCGGCAAAGCAACACCGGCTCCTCCAGTAGGACCTGCATTAGGACAGCACGGCGTGAACATCGTGGCTTTCACGAAAGAGTTCAACGCCAGGACAGCAGACCAGGGCGACATGATTATCCCCGTTGTGATTACGGTATACGCAGATAAGAGCTTCAGCTTTATTACGAAGACTCCGCCAGCCCCGGTGCTGATCAAAAAAGCATGCAACATCAAATCCGGATCCGGCGTGCCGAACCGTGACAAAGTTGCAACGATCACAAAAGCCCAGGTCAAAGAAATCGCAGAAACCAAGATGCCGGATCTGAACGCAGGGTCCGTAGAAGCAGCCATGAGCATGATTGCCGGAACGGCAAGAAGCATGGGCGTCGAGGTAGTAGACTGAGAAACACGGCACCTGCCGTATCTTGTGTCGGTGGGAGGGAAAATCCCGCATAGACCACCAGGAGGTATATATGAAACGAAGCAAGAAATATCAGGAAAACGCCAAACTGATTGAAAAAGGCGCTTTCTATGAGGCAGCTGATGCAGTTGCACTTGTAAAAAAGACCGCTACTGCAAAATTTGATGAAACCATTGAAGCACACATCCGTACCGGCTGCGACGGCCGTCATGCAGAACAGCAGATCCGTGGCGCCGTTGTCCTTCCGAATGGTACAGGTAAGAGCGTCCGCGTCCTTGTTTTCGCAAAGGGCGATAAGCTGGACGAGGCACAGGCAGCCGGCGCTGACTTCGTAGGCGGCGATGAGCTGATCCCGAAGATCCAGAACGAAGGCTGGCTGGATTTCGACGTAGTTGTTGCTACGCCGGACATGATGGGCGTTGTAGGACGTCTGGGCCGTATCCTCGGACCGAAAGGCCTTATGCCGAACCCGAAGGCTGGTACCGTTACCATGGATGTTGCCAATGCCATCAAAGAGATTAAAGCTGGTAAAATCGAGTATCGTCTGGACAAGAACAATATTGTCCATGTACCAATCGGAAAAGCCTCTTTTACAGAAGAACAGTTGAACGAAAACTTCCAAACTCTTATGGATGCCATTGTGAAAGCAAGACCGTCTTCCCTTAAAGGACAGTACATCAAGAGCCTGGTCCTCTCCTCAACCATGGGACCGGGAGTCAAGCTGAACGTAGCGAAGTTCTCATAAAGGAAAAACACCGCATTCCAAATCGTCCTTAAGGAGAGCCGCGCCATTATAAACTGCACTTCGTGCGGAGGCACGGCCTGCGTCATCGCCTTGTAGGCGATGACATGAGACGATGCGGGTAGTGCCTTAAAAGGGAAAAGGGTGTTGACATCCTATATATTATAATGTTATAATCACATCCGTGATTTTTAAATGAAGTCCGAAGACAGCAAGTGCCGCAAGGCATAACCGTAGAACTTGCCGAGGATGCATAAGGATTGTTTATGCAGGTCTCTTACTGTCTGAGGATGGTAAGAGATCTTTTTTTATGAAGGAGGTGTAACCATTCATGGCAAAAATCGCTGAAAAACAGCCGATCGTCCAGGAAATCGCTGAAACGGTCAAAGATGCCCAGGGCGTCGTTGTCGTTGATGCCAGAGGCCTGACGGTTACCGAGGACACCGCTCTTCGGAAACAGCTGCGTGATGCTGGTGTTACTTACAAAGTATACAAAAACACCATGATCCGCCTTGCCGTGAAAGGAACCGAATACGAGCCGCTTACAGAAGTCCTGAAAGGACCGAGCGCCGTTGCCGTTTCCAAAGAAGACGCCACTGCCCCTGCAAGGATCCTTGCAGAATTCGCGAAAACAGCTCCGAACCTGGAACTGAAAGCAGGCGTGGTAGAAGGTGATTATTATGATGCAGCAGGCATTTTGGAAGTTTCCAAGATCCCGTCCAGGGAAATCCTGTTGTCAAGATTGCTGGGCAGCATGAAGTCCCCGATTGCCAACTTTGCACGTGTTATGCAGCAGCTGGCTGACAAGGGCGGCGCCGCAGCAGCAGAGGCTGAAGCACCAGCCGCTGAAGAAGCAAAAGAAGAAGCTCCGGCAGCTGAAGAAGCTCCGGCTCAGGAATAATGCATCTGAATATAAGAGAACTGGAGGATACATACAATGGCTAAATTATCTACCGAAGAGATCATTGATGCGATCAAAGAACTGTCCGTTATGGAACTGAATGACCTTGTAAAGGCTTGCGAAGAAGAATTCGGCGTATCTGCAGCAGCAGGCGTTGTAGTTCAGGCAGCAGGCGATGGCGCAGCAGCAGCTGAAGAAAAGACCGAGTTCGACGTAGAACTGACCGAGATCGGCCCGAACAAAGTAAAGGTCATCAAAGTTGTCCGTGAAATCACCGGCCTTGGCCTGAAGGAAGCAAAAGCACTTGTAGACGAAGCTCCGAAGAACATCAAAGAGGGCGTAGACAAGGCAGAAGCAGAAGATATCAAGGCAAAGGTAGAAGAGCAGGGCGCAAAGGTTACCCTGAAATAATCATTTCCTTTTTAAACAAGGAAGGGCTTACCTTTCATTTGAAAAATAAGAGGGACCGTGCTGGAAAGCACGGTCCTTTTTTTATGCACGCATTGTATGCTCCCGGCATACCGAAGAAGCAGGGAAAGGCGGTAAACTTGGATTAGTTTTTTTATTAGGGAGGAGAATCAATATGAGAAAGAAAGCGAATGGAAAAAAAGCTGCCGCGATTATCGCCGCCGTGATCCTGGCTATTTCTATGGCAGCTTGCGCTGCATCTTCTGACAGCGGGAAGAAAGCAATTACCTCATCCGGCGGGGCATCCTCTGATGCGGGGACAGCCTCTGCGGATGCTTCTGCAGCGACGGAAAGCGGTTCATCCCAATCCGGCAGCAGCGGGACTACCATTGACGAGCAGGTGCTGATGGACGCGGAAGGCGTGAAGGTTACAGCGCTGAAGTATACAGAGGATGAACTTTACGGGGATGGCATCAAGATCCTGATTGAAAACAACAGCGATAAGAATGTAGGGATTACCAGCGATGCTACTATTGTAAATGACTACATGCTTACTGACCTGTTTTCTTCGGAAGTGGCAGCGGGGAAGAAATCGAACGAGACGATCTATCTGATGTCTTCTGAACTGAAAGCTGCCGGGATTGAAAACGTAGGGCAGATCGAAATTTATCTGCATTTGTATGACCCGGATACCTACGAAACCACTTATACGGCAGACCCGGTTACGATTAAAACCAATAAATATGACGAGATGGATACGGAACCTAATGATGATGGGCAGGAGCTTTATAATGACAACGGCTTCCGCATCGTAGGGAAATATGTGGATGAAGACACGATCTGGGGAAATGGCATTGTGCTGTATCTGGAAAATAATACAGACCAGAACGTGACATTCCAATGCGATGACATGTCCGTCAACGGATATATGATGACTCCTTATTTTTCCAGTACGGTTTATGCAGGCAAGAAAGCGATTTCTGAAATCACGCTGATGCAGAGCGAGCTGGATGACAATGGGATTGACAGCGTCGATAATGTGGAGCTGACCTTCCATATCTTTAATAATGATACCTATGAAACCATAGTGGATACGGATCCGATCCAGTTCTCGACGCAGCAGTAAAGAACATGCTTAAGCCCAGGAAAAGGCGGGAAAAAGCAGGAGAAAATACCCGTTACATCAGGGCATGGCCTTCTGCTAGCTTAGGCTGGCCTTGTCATTACAGGCAGCGCCGGCTGTTTAAAGGGATTCTACAATCCCGGGGATTGCAGCCCAGAAAAAGACCAGGGCTGCGGCATATGCCGCATAAGCGGCAATTTTGACTACGATATTTTTGTGATGCAGGAGGGGCAGCTTTCGAAAGAGGCTGTTTCCTCCTGCGAACAGCATTACCAGGGAAAGGCCTGCCATGAGCATGCAGAGCCGGTTTGCCCAGAGCGTGATTCCGGTCATCAAGCTGCCGGAAGGGCTGCGCAGGTCCAAGGTCAGGGAAACTGTAAAAAGCAGGGCGTAGCCGCAGAGGGCGATCAGGATCTTCAAAGGCGTCCCGGAACGAAAGCCGGGGACTGCTTTTAAAAACCCGGGTACATGGATAGAGGAAGCGGCAGAGGCGGTATCGCTGCTGGCGTTTCCTTTTTCGCTTTCGAGAGACGTCATGTTGCCGGAGGCTTCTATTTCCACGGCTTTATTGCGTCTGCTGTTGGCTGCAGGGCTGATGACAAAGCCTTGTCCAGAGCCTCTTTGGGAAACAAGGCTGCCGGGGACAATCTCAAACAAGGCATTTTCGAATTCCCGGACAGTCTGGTACCGGTCTGCCGGGTCCAGGCTGGACGCTTTTTTCGAAACGGCCAGCATCCTTTCATCCTCCGGGAAAAGCCGTTTTACCAGCATGCCTAGCCCGTAAACATCGGTGCGCACATCAGAACATCCAAAACCGTACTGTTCCGGGGCGGCAAGCCCTTCCGTTCCCAGCAGCACGGTATCTTTTTCCTCTCCGGGGTGGTAGATTTTTGCCGCGTCATAGTCAATCAGCTTTGTAATGCCGTCATTTGTGACCATGATATTGGAAGGCTTGATGTCCCGATGGATGATAGGGGATGGCGCGCTGTGCAGGAAGGACACAGCGCTGCATACGTCCTTGAGGATCCCGGCTTTTTCTGGCGCCGTCAACGGCCTGCCAAGGGCGCCGCCCAAGGCGTCCTCCAGGGTTGTTCCCTGGATGTAGTCTTCTATTATGACCAGGAAGCCGTTTTCCTCCCAGAAGGAGTGGATGACCGGAATATGGATGCTATGGTGGCTTTCCAAAAATCCATATACAGAACGGTTGAAAACAGACAGCTTTTTCTTTAAATAGATGCAGCCATCTGTCTGGTCGAGGACAAGGTCGTTTCCGGACTTGTCGAAATGCCAGAGGGTTTTGTAAAATGAGTTTTCAAGGGAAGCTTTAAGTCCTTCTTCAAGTGGCATGGTGGGCATACTCCTGGGCAGCGGCCCGGATGCCGGGCCGGAAAATTTAACTTGGTTCGTCGGGACCCCTGCTGCGAGGGGGAAAACCTATGGCAGGTATCCCTTTCATAAGGAAAAGACCTGGTACACGCAGCCTTCCGGCAAGTGAAAGCTTTATACGTGGCGGCTTTTTATATAAGGGACAAACCTACGGGCGGAAGCCCGTACAATCATATGATAAGCGAAAATTGCCGCTTTGGGTACCGTGACAGTAGGAAAATCGGAAAGGATAAGGGAAATGGGAGAAAAGAAAACCGGGGAACTGGAAAATATCCTGGGGCGTGCCAGGAACCGGAAGAGCCTGGATGAATATCTGGAAAAGGAAAAACCGGAATCAGGTGAAGGCGGCTTTACGGATTATTTCCTTTCACTGGACGAGGTAAGAAAGTATCCCAAGGCAGAACTTGTCAGGAAGAGCGGCATCGACAGGACTTACTGTTACCAGATCCTTTCGGGCAGGAAAAAGCCGGGGCGGGACAAGGTCCTGGCCCTCTGCCTGGCAGCAGGGCTTAGCCTGGAAGAGACCCAAAGAGGGCTGAAGAAGGCAGGAGAGGCGCCTTTGTATGCGAAAAACCGCAGGGACGCGATCCTCCTTTTTGCAGTCAATAACCATCTGGATGTTTTAAAAACAGAAGAGCTGCTGGATGAGTATGGGGAGAAGCTTTTAAAATAATAAAGAGATATAAAACATAAGCATGTAAAGAAAAACGTCCGCCAGATCAAGCGGTGCAGCCCGGGGCAATCCCCGGGCATGTTTTTTATGAAAAAAGTGATTGACAGGCGTTTTTGTTTTCGATATACTGTAGTTTGCACTATTGTGGAATGGTATGTAAATTTACACAGATTTATACCATACACTGTAGCGGATTTATATTGGATGGATTCAATTACGTGAGGTGAAGCGTCAATGGAGAAAGACAGAATAAGACCGATTCGATCCGGTAGGGGCATCCGAATGAGCTACCAGCACCAGAAGGAAGAGCTGCAGATGCCGAACCTGATTGAAGTCCAGAAGAATTCCTATCATTGGTTTCTGACGGACGGCCTGAAAGAAGTGTTTGAGGACATTTCTCCGATCGAAGATCACAGTGGCCATTTATCCCTGGAGTTTGTTGATTTTCGGCTCTGCACGGACAAGAAGAAATATACCATCGCGGAATGCAAGGAAAGGGACGCGACCTATTCTGCACCGCTGGAGGTAACCGTACGCCTCTACAACAAGGAACTGGGAGAAGTCAAGGAGCACCCGATTTTCATGGGCGACCTTCCTTTGATGACCGATACCGGCACCTTTGTCATCAATGGCGCCGAGCGAGTGGTAGTCAGCCAGCTGGTCCGTTCTCCTGGCATTTACTACAAGATTGAAAAAGATAAAAACGGAAAAGAACTGTATTCCTGCACCGTGATCCCCAACAGGGGCGCATGGCTGGAATATGAAACCGACTCCAATGACGTATTTTATGTCCGCATCGACCGTACCAGGAAAGTACCGGTAACGGCATTTATCCGTGCGCTGGGATACGGCACCAACCAGGAAATCCTGGACCTGTTCGGTGACGAACCGAAGCTCCAGGCAAGCTTTGGCAAAGACCCTTCCATCAACGCTGAAACCGGCGACGGTTCCTACGAACGCGGCCTTCTGGAAGTTTACAAGAAGATCCGCCCGGATGAGCCTCTGACCGTAGAGTCTGCCCAGAGCGTAGTCCAGGGCATGCTCTTTGACCCCAGGCGCTATGACCTGGCAAAGGTTGGACGTTATAAATTCAATAAGAAACTTTCTTTCCGCAACCGTCTGAGCGGCCATGTGCTGGCAGATGATGTTACGGACGAGTTGACAGGCGAGATCCTGGCAGAAAAAGGCACCCTGGTTACCAGGGAGCTGGCAGACAAAATCCAGGACGCAGCCGTTCCTTACGTATTCCTGGAGACAGAAGAACGTACCGTCAAGGTACTTTCCAATATGATGGTCCGTCTGGAGAACTTCTGCGACATCACAGAAGAAGAACTGGGCATCAAGGAAAGGGTTTATTACCCGCTGCTCAAGCAGATCCTGGAAGAAAACGAGACCAGGGAAGACCGTCTGGAAGCCATGAAAAAGAATGTGCGGGAGCTGGTACCCAAGCACATTACGAAGGAAGACATCCTGGCTTCCATCAACTACAACATGCACCTGGAATGGGGCGTGGGCAACGACGATGATATCGACCACCTGGGCAACCGCCGTATCCGTGCGGTAGGCGAGCTGCTCCAGAACCAGTACCGTGTCGGAATGTCCAGGCTGGAGAGGGTCGTGCGCGAGCGTATGTCCACCCAGGACCAGAGCACCATCACCCCGCAGTCCCTGATCAATATCAAACCGGTGACGGCAAACATGAAGGAATTCTTTGGTTCCTCCCAGCTGTCCCAGTTCATGGACCAGAACAACCCCTTGGGCGAGCTGACCCATAAGAGGCGTCTTTCCGCATTGGGACCTGGCGGACTTTCCAGGGACCGCGCAGGGTTCGAGGTCCGGGACGTACACTACTCCCATTATGGCAGGATGTGCCCGATTGAGACTCCGGAAGGCCCGAACATCGGCTTGATCAACTCCCTGGCATGCTACGCAAGGATTAACGAATATGGATTTATCGAGGCTCCGTATTGGAGGATCGACAAGTCGGATCCGGAAAACCCGCGCGTTACAGACGAAGTGGTATATATGACCGCTGACGAGGAAGATGATTTCCACGTAGCACAGGCAAGTGCCAAGCTGGATGCGGACGGGCATTTTGTAACGAAGATGGTTTCCGGCCGTTACAGGGATGAAACTTCCGAATACGAACGGGGCATGATGGACTTCATGGACGTCTCCCCGAAGATGGTATTCTCCGTGGCAACTTCCCTGATCCCGTTCCTGCAGAACGACGATGCAAACCGTGCCCTGATGGGATCCAACATGCAGAGGCAGGCAGTGCCGCTGATGACCACCGAATCCCCGGTCATCGGTACCGGCATGGAAGAGAAAGCCGCAGTAGACTCCGGCGTATGCGTCGTAGCAAAGAAGCCGGGTACCATCGAGAAGGTCGTTTCCAACGAAATTACCATTCGTTATGACGACGGCGAGAGGGAAGTGATCCCGCTCATCAAGTTTGAACGAAGCAACCAGAGCAACTGCTACAACCAGAGGCCGATTGTATTCAAGTGCGACCATGTGGAGAAGGGCGAAGTCATCGCAGACGGGCCGTCCACCAGTGGCGGCGAGCTGGCGCTGGGCAAGAACCCGCTGATCGGGTTCATGACCTGGGAAGGCTACAACTACGAGGATGCGGTCCTTTTGAGCGAGCGCCTGGTACAGGATGATGTATATACTTCCATCCATGTGGAGGAATTTGAGGCAGCTTCACGTGAGACTAAGCTGGGACCGGAAGAGATCACCAGGGATGTCCCGGGTGTCGGCGATGACGCGCTGAAGGACCTGGATGAACGTGGCATTATCCGTATCGGTGCAGAGGTACATGCAGGAGACATCCTGGTAGGCAAGGTAACCCCGAAGGGCGAGACCGAACTTACCGCTGAGGAGAGGCTGCTGCGCGCGATCTTCGGCGAGAAGGCAAGGGAAGTGCGTGATACTTCCTTGAAAGTGCCTCATGGCGAGTATGGCGTCGTAGTTGACGCGAAAGTATTCACCAGGGAGAACGGCGACGAGCTTCCTCCTGGAGTTACAAAGTCCGTAAGGATTTATATCGCACAGAAACGTAAGATCACAGTCGGTGACAAGATGGCCGGCCGTCATGGTAACAAGGGTGTCGTTTCCAGGATCCTCCCGGTAGAAGACATGCCTTTCCTTCCGAATGGCCGCCCGCTGGATATCGTGCTGAACCCCTTGGGTGTGCCGTCCCGAATGAACATCGGGCAGATTCTGGAGATCCACCTTTCCCTTGCCGCAAAGGCGCTGGGCTTTAAGGTATCCACCCCGATCTTCGATGGCGCGAGCGAGGAAGAAATCGGCGATACCCTGGAGATCGCCAATGATTATGTAAACAGCAGCTGGGAAGATTTTGAAGCAAAATACAAAGGCCAGCTGAATGAAGACGTGCTCCAGTACCTGTATGACAACCGTGCGCACAGGGAAGAATGGAAGGGCGTCCCCATTTCCAGGGATGGCAAGGTAAGGCTCCGTGACGGCCGTACCGGCGAGTTCTTCGACGGCAGGGTTACCATCGGGCACATGCATTACCTCAAGCTCCACCACCTGGTAGACGATAAGATCCATGCTCGTTCCACCGGCCCGTACTCCTTAGTTACGCAGCAGCCGCTGGGCGGCAAAGCCCAGTTCGGCGGACAGCGTTTCGGAGAAATGGAGGTTTGGGCACTGGAAGCATACGGCGCCGCTTACACGCTGCAGGAAATCCTGACCGTGAAGTCGGATGACGTGGTAGGACGTGTCAAGACATATGAAGCCATCATCAAGGGCAACAACATCCCTGAACCGGGCATTCCGGAATCCTTCAAGGTACTGCTCAAAGAGCTGCAGGCCCTTGCCCTGGATGTCAAGGTTTTGGATGAAAATGGCGACGAGGTCGAACTGATCGAAGCCAGTGAATATGGCAATACCAACCTCAATTCCATCCTTGGCAGCGACCGTGATTACGGCTATGGCGAGAAGAAGGAAGACCTGGAGAAGGAAGGCTACGGCACCAAGGAATTCAATGAAAATGAAGAACTGGTGGATTCCGTAGATGATACGCCCCAGGATGAGGGCGAGAACGGCCAGGCACAGGATGCCCAGGCGGATGACGAAGTCCCTGCAGATGACATGTTCTCCAGCGAGGATATGGACGAAGATTAAGGAAGGAGAGCTATAATGCCGGAAACGACAGCAAAAAGATACAACAAGGCTAGGACCTTTGACGCGATCAAGATCGGACTGGCTTCTCCGGAAACGATCCGGGAATGGTCCCACGGCGAGGTGACAAAGCCGGAGACGATCAACTATCGTACGCTGAAACCGGAAAAAGACGGGCTGTTCTGCGAGAGGATCTTCGGACCCAGCAAGGACTGGGAATGCCACTGCGGCAAATATAAGAAAATCCGTTATAAGGGCGTGATCTGCGACCGCTGCGGCGTAGAAGTCACAAAGTCCAGCGTCCGCCGGGAAAGGATGGGCAGCATCGAGCTGGCTGCCCCGGTTTCCCATATCTGGTATTTTAAGGGCATCCCCAGCCGGATGGGCCTTATCCTGGACCTTTCTCCGAGGATCCTGGAGAGGGTTTTGTATTTCGCTTCCTATATTGTACTAGATGCCGGTGATACAGGCCTTACCTACAAGCAGGTGCTGACCGAGAATGAATACCAGGAAGCCAGGGAAAAATACGGCTCTTCCGCTTTCCGTGCCGGCATGGGCGCGGAATCCATCCTGGAACTGCTTAAAGCCATCGACCTGGAAAAGGAATCCGCTGACCTTAAGGCAAAGCTCAAAGATGCCACTGGCCAGAAGGCATCCAGGTATGTAAAGCGCCTGGAAGTTGTAGAAGCATTCCGTAAATCCGGTAACCGTCCGGAATGGATGATCCTGACCGTAATCCCGGTTATCCCGCCAGACCTTCGTCCTATGGTACAGCTGGATGGCGGCAGGTTTGCCACCAGTGACTTAAACGACCTGTACCGCAGGATCATCAACCGTAACAACCGTTTGAAGAAGCTGCTGGACCTGGGCGCCCCGGACATCATCGTCCGTAACGAGAAGAGGATGCTGCAGGAAGCAGTCGACGCTTTGATCGATAACGGCCGCCGCGGCAGGGCTGTAACCGGGCCGAGCAGCCGTCCGCTGAAGTCCCTCTCCGACATGCTGAAAGGCAAGAATGGACGTTTCCGCCAGAACCTTCTGGGCAAACGTGTGGATTATTCCGGACGTTCCGTTATCGTCGTAGGGCCGGAACTGAAGATTTACCAGTGCGGGCTTCCGAAGGAAATGGCCATCGAACTGTTCAAGCCTTTCGTTATGAAAGAGCTGGTACAGAATGGCACCGCACATAATATTAAAAACGCAAAGAAGATGGTGGAGCGCCTGCAGCCGGAAGTCTGGGATGTGCTGGAAGACGTCATCAAAGAGCACCCGGTTATGCTGAACCGTGCCCCGACACTGCACCGCCTGGGCATCCAGGCATTTGAGCCGATCCTGGTAGAGGGCAAGGCGATCAAGCTGCATCCTCTGGTATGCGCTGCATTCAACGCCGACTTCGACGGCGACCAGATGGCTGTCCACCTTCCGCTTTCCGTAGAAGCACAGTCAGAATGCCGCTTCATGCTGCTTTCTCCCAACAACCTGCTGAAACCTTCTGATGGCGGGGTTGTTGCCGTTCCTTCTCAGGATATGGTACTGGGTATTTATTACCTGACCATGGGCCGCATGGTAGACCATTCTGATGACAAGGAGCTCTTTGACAGCATCGACCATGTATATACTTCCATGGACGAAGTCAGGGACGACCTTGGCTTAAATGGAAAAGAAGGCACCATCACCACGGAGACCATGATCAAATACGAGGCCACCGACCACAAGGGCGGCAAGCATGTGGTAGTCTGCACCCCGATGGACCTGATGGGGCACTACTTCGCAAACGTAGAGCATGCCATCCTGGCACATGAAAACGGCGATATCACGCTGCACCAGAAGATCCATGTACGTCGCAGTGGCGTAGATGAAAATGGCAACAAGATTTCCACTCTGCTGACCACGACGCTGGGAAGGCTCCTTTTCAATGAAATACTTCCCCAGGACCTGGGCTTTGTAGACAGGAGCGAGGAAACCCTCCAGAGGGATGCCAAGGCAAACGGCTGGGATGAAGATACCATCCGGGCCCAGCGTGTTTACAGGAAGCTGCAGCTGGAAATTGACTACCAGGTAAAGAAGGGCGACTTGAAGAAGATCCTGGAACATGTCATGAACATCCATGGATCCACGAAGACAGCAGAAGTGCTGGATTCCATCAAGCACATGGGATATGGCTATTCTACCCTGGCCGCCATGACCGTATCTGTCACGGATATGACCGTGCCGAAGGAAAAACCGCAGATGCTGGAGGCTGCACAGACCAAGGTAGATAAAATTACAAGGAACTATAAACGAGGACTGATTACCGATGAAGAGCGTCATAAGGAAGTCGTAGACGTATGGTCCCGTACCGATGATACTCTGAAGAACGCCTTGATGGCAGGCCTTGACAAATACAACAACATCTACATGATGGCTGATTCCGGTGCGCGAGGTTCTGATTCCCAGATCAAGCAGCTGGCAGGCATGCGAGGCCTTATGGCGGATACGATGGGACGTACCATCGAGCTGCCAATCAAGTCCAATTTCCGTGAAGGGCTGGATGTATTGGAGTACTTCGTATCTGCCCATGGTGCCAGGAAAGGGCTTTCCGATACCGCGCTTCGTACCGCCGATTCCGGTTACCTGACCAGGCGTCTGGTCGATGTATCCCAGGGCCTTATCATCCGTGAGAACGACTGCTGCGAGGGATCTGACAAAGCCATCCCGGGCATCTACGTATCCGCTCTGAAGAACGAGGCGGCAGATGCTTCCAAGGATGACGATGACCACAGAAATGATGTGGAAAGCCTGCAGGACCGTATTACCGGCCGTTATACCGCAGAAGCTGTTTACGACAAGGACGGCAACGTGCTGGTAGAAGCCAACAAGATGATCACGCCTTCCCGCGCAGAACTTATCGAGAAGAAGGGCGTAGGCAAAGATGGCGGCCCGATCCGTGCTGTAAAGATCCGTTCGATCCTGACCTGCCGCAGCCGCAAGGGCATCTGCGCAAAATGCTATGGCGCAAACCTGGCTACCGGTTCCCCGGTACAGATCGGCGAGGCTGTCGGCGTTATCGCGGCACAGTCCATCGGCGAGCCTGGTACACAGCTGACCATGCGTAACTTCCACAGCGGCGGCGTTGCCGGCGGCGATGATATCACACAGGGTCTTCCCCGTGTCGAGGAGCTTTTTGAGGCAAGGAAGCCGAAGGGTGTTGCCATCCTTACCGAAATTGACGGTACCGTACAGGTTAAGGAAACCAAGCGCAAGAGGGAAGTGGTTGTCCACAACGAGGAGACCGGCGAAGAAAAAACTTACGCAATCCCGTATAGCGCCCGTATGAAGGTGATGGACGGCGACAAGGTAGAAGCCGGACAGCCTCTTACCGAAGGCTCCATCCATCCGCACGAAATCCTGGAAATCAAAGGCACCCAGGCCGTACAGGAATACCTGGTGGAAGAAGTGCAGAAGGTTTACCGTCTGCAGGGCGTGGATATCAACGATAAGCATATCGAAGTCATCGTCCGCCAGATGCTGCAGAAGATCAAGATTACCGAAGGCGGCGATTCCGACTTTCTTCCGGGCACACTGGTTGACTTCCTTGAATTTGAGGCTACCAACGAAGAGCTGGAGGCAGAAGGCAAAGAGCCGGCTAAGGGGACCCAGGAACTCCTTGGTATTTCCAAGGCAGCACTGGCAACCAATTCCTGGATGTCGGCAGCCTCCTTCCAGGAGACCACCAAAGTCCTTACGGACGCAGCCATCAAGGGCAAAGTTGACCCGCTTTCCGGCCTTAAGGAAAACGTCATCATCGGCAAGCTGATCCCGGCAGGTACCGGCATGAAGCGTTACCGCGATGTGAAGCTTAATACCGATGAAAGGGTAGCTGCTTTTGATGACATGAAGGCAGTGGATGACGAAGAAGGCATCCTGGCAGATGAAAGCAGCAACGATAAACAAGGCAGCATGTTAACGGTAGATGCTGACTTTAAGCCGGATGACATCCTGCTGGCTGATCCCCAGGATGACGCTTTTTCCCAGGATCCGCAGGCAGCTGCAGCGGATACCGATACTGCTTCCGCTGATACAGATGCTTCTTCCCAGGATGCAGATGCAGCTTCCGCTGATACGGACGTGCCGGTAGAAGATCCGGAAGACGGACAGGAGTGATAAGCTGGCAGGCGTTTTTCAATAGGAAGAAACACGCTTAATCGCGTAAAGCTTTTGGAAACCTTTTGAAAAGAATAAGCAAAAGATGGGCAGGACCGCTATTTTATGCAGTCCTGCCTGTTTTTTCCCTTGACACAAAATTACCATGAGGCATATAATGGTAAAGCACGCCCGGGGAAGTGCGCGATTTTTTGCGCCCTTTTTCAGATGTGCGAAGTTATTTCATATTAAAACAGGAGGTGAAAAATATGCCAACATTTAACCAGCTCGTAAGAAAGGGAAGACAGACCTCTGTAAAGAAGTCTACCGCACCGGCACTTCTGGTAGGTTACAATTCGCTTCAGAAGAAACAGACCAAGACCTCTTCTCCGCAGAAGAGAGGTGTCTGCACCGTAGTTAAGACCGCTACTCCGAAGAAGCCGAATTCCGCCCTTAGGAAGATCGCCAGGGTACGTCTTTCCAACGGAATCGAAGTGACAAGCTACATTCCGGGAGAAGGCCACAACCTTCAGGAGCATAGCGTTGTCCTGATCCGTGGCGGACGTGTTAAGGATCTGCCTGGTACCAGATATCATGTGATCCGTGGTACGCTGGATACGGCCGGAGTTGCTGATAGGAAGCAGGCCCGTTCCAAATACGGCGCAAAGAGACCGAAGAAGAGCAAATAATTCGGAAAATTGTGCCTGAAAAGGGACATGCAGCAAGATCACAAGGTTATTCTGGCTTGTAATGTTGGAATTTTTCACTTATTTCCGGCATGAACACAACAAGTGAGTACCTGTGAATTAACCAATGGCCCGGACCGTCCGGGCAGCATGATTAAGGAGGGAAGATCCGTGCCACGTAAAGGACATGTACAGAAAAGAGATGTTTTAGCAGATCCGATCTACAACAACAAAGTAGTCACCAAGCTGATCAACAACATCATGCTGGATGGCAAAAAGGGCGTTGCCCAGAAGATTGTATACGGCGCGTTTGCTAAAGTAGAAGAAAAGACAGGAAAGCCTGCAGTTGAAGTATTCGAAGAGGCTATGAACAACATCATGCCGACTTTGGAAGTAAAGGCTAGGCGTATCGGTGGTGCTACTTACCAGGTTCCGATCGAGGTAAGGCCGGACCGCCGCCAGGCGCTGGCACTCCGCTGGCTGACGGTTTACTCCCGCCAGAGAAGCGAAAAGACAATGCAGGACAGGCTGGCTAACGAGATTATGGATGCGGCCAACAACACTGGCTCAGCCGTAAAGAGAAAAGAAGATATGCACAAGATGGCAGAAGCAAACAAGGCGTTCGCCCACTATCGCTTCTGATCTGTCAGAGACTAACAGGGA
>CADBRV010000101.1 GCA_902797185.1 uncultured Lachnospiraceae bacterium | reverse complement strand
GGAGCCGATGACGCCCTTCTTCAGGTAAATATTGTCGCCCAGGTTTTCCTTTTCAATCTCTTCCGCCAAAAGCAGGGCGTAGGAAGAAGTGGCGCAGAGCACCGTGCTCTTCATATCCTGCATGAATTGCAGCTGCTTTTTCGTATTGCCCGGTCCCATGGGGATGACCATGGCGCCCAGCTTTTCCGCGCCGTTCTGGAAGCCGATGCCGGCGGTCCAGAGCCCATAGCCCGGGGTGATCTGGATCCGGTCCCGGTTGGTAATGCCGGCCGTTTCGTAGCAGCGCTTAAACATTTCTCCCCAGTCATCCACGTCCTTGGCGGTGTAAGGGATGATGACCGGCGTGCCGGTAGTGCCGGAGGAAGAATGGATCCGGACGATCTGCTCTTCAGGCACTGCCATCAGCCCCAAAGGATAAGCGTTCCGGAGGTCCTGCTTCTGGGAAAAAGGAAGGGAAAGGAAATCTTCCACGGTCTTCACCTGGGAAATCCCGGCTTCTTCCAACCTCCGCCCGTAAAAGTTATCGGAACGGATCAGGCGGTCCACCTGTTTATTTACCAGCTCCAGCTGTCTCTCGTTAATCTGCATTGCTTCCTGCCTTCCTTGCCTTAATTCCGGCTTTCCTTCGTTTCAGGCCACGCCGCTGAAAATGCGCATTGCACGCGGGTACAGCCCGTGTATCATCCTTCGATGAAAAAATCATTCTACGATGAGCCACGCCATTGGAAGTGCGCGCTCCGCGCGCGGCGCGGCCTGCGTCATCACCCTTCGGGTGATGACAAATAATCTAATATGAGCCACGCCATTGGAAGTGCGCGCTCCGTGCGCGGCGTGGCCTGCGTCATCACCCTTCGGGTGATGACAAATAATAACTAAGTGCTTTTTCGTTCATTTCCCAGAGGGGCTGCTTCAAGGTCTCATGGAGCGCCTCCACCAGGCTTTCCCTGGATACGCCGATCTCCCCGGTAGCCAGGGCCGCCCCTAAAAGCAGCACGTTCAGTGCCTTGGGATTCCCGATCTCCGCCAGCGCCTTGTCCGCGTCCACCAGCACCAGGTGCTCTACCTGTTTTTTCAAGTATTCCGCCATCTGCCCCGCGTCATAGGAGGACTGGCCGATCATGGCGCTGACCGGCATCACCGGTTTCAGGCTGCTGACAACGGCGCCGCCTTTTTTGAGATATGGCAGCTGGCGCACTGTCTCCCCCGGCTCAAAGCCGATAATCAGGTCCGCTTCGCCTTTCCCGATCAATGGGGAATCTGCCTCGCCTAACCGCATATGGGAAAAAACGCTGCCGCCCCGCTGTGCCATGCCGATGGTTTCCGCCGTGCGCACATGCATCTGTTCCATCATGGCGGCTTTTGCCACCAGCTTGGACGCCAGGACCGTGCCCTGGCCGCCAACGCCGCAAAATACGATATTTTTACTCATTTCTGCCACCTCCGGAAATCGCGCCCACCGGACAGACTTGTTCGCAGAGGGTGCAGCCTGTGCACTGGGAATCGTCAATGGCTGCCTTGCCGCCATCCTTGATAAGGGCAGGGCATCCCAGCTCCTTGATGCACTTCCAGCAGGAAATGCATTTGTCCGGGTCCACCTTGGAATGGGGCCCCTTGGGCTTGTCTTTTACCACACAGGGAGAGCGGAAAATAATGGCTTTGACTCCCGGCTCATCCGCGATGCGCCGCACTTCTTCGATGCAGTGCTCCTGGTCCAGCGGGTCCAAAGTTTCCACTGTCTTAAGCCCGATGGCGCGGAGCACCTTCTCCGGGCTCACCTTTTCTACGATATCTCCCATGATGGTCTTCCCGGTACCGGGATGGGGCTGGTGGCCGGTCATGGCCGTGGTGGAATTATCCAGGATCACCAGCGTGATGTCCGCCTGGTTATAAAACGCGTTGACCGCGCCGGTAATGCCGGAGGCAAAAAATGTGGAATCACCTACAAAGGCAAAAGCCCGCGTTTCCGGTTCTACCCGGACCACGCCTTGTGCCATGGTGATGCCGGCGCCCATGCACAGGCAGGTATCCGTCATGTCCAGAGGCTGGGCATTTCCCAGCGTGTAGCATCCGATATCCCCTGCGTAAAGGGTCTTCCTGCCTTTCATGGCCATCTTTACCGCATAGAAAGATGCGCGGTGTGGACATCCAGCACAGAGCACCGGCGGGCGAACCGGAAGGGGCGGCACATCCCGGGCTTCTTCTGCCTTGCCCGAAGCGTCTGTTCCATTTGATCCGTCCGGGATTTCTACCCCATCTGCATTTGCCGGCCCGTCGGCATTTCCCTTGCCTTCTGTCTCCGGATCATCCCCCAAAAAGACCCGCAGGGCATCCTTTACCACGTCCACGCTGTTTTCCCCGGCTGCCTTCATGTCGCCGGTCAGCTTGCCACAGATTTTCACATCCAGATGGTGCCTGCCGCAGGTTTCCAGCAGGGCACGCTCGATGACCGGGTCCAGTTCCTCGATACAGACCACTTCATCCAGGCCGTCCAGAAATTCCAGCGCCAGCTTTTCCGGGAACGGGAAAGGCGTCGCCACACGGAGGATCCTGGGATGGGGCTTCCCGTCAAAGGCATCCATGGTATATGCATAATTGATCCCGTGGGTGGCAATCCCCACCTTCCGGTACCGTTCCGGCATGGGCTCTGTCACCGGCAGGATGAAATTCCGCTGATAACCGGAAAGGGTATCCATAAGTTCCAGGTTCCGCTTTTCAATTGCACCATGGGCACGCACCGAAAGCTTCGGGAAAATGACCCATTTGGAGGAGTCTTTGACAAACCCTTCTGCTTTCGAAACGGTATATTCTTCCGGGTCCTTTACCTGGATGGATTCATAGCCATGGTCCACCCTGGTGGTGGGACGCAGGATCACCGGCGTATGGTATTTTTCGGAAAATTCAAAAGCTTCCTGCACCATCTCATAGGCTTCCTGCACGGAAGAGGGGTCAAATACCGGCACCTTGGAATATTTACCGAAGGTCCTGGTATCCTGCTCGGTCTGGGAGGAGATAGGTCCCGGGTCATCTGCCACGACCAGCACCATGCCGCCCTTTACGCCGATATATTCCAGGCTCATCAACGGGTCTGTGGCTACGTTAAGCCCTACCTGTTTCATGGTCACCATGGTCCTGGCGCCGGAAAGGGACGCGCCTGCCGCCACTTCCAGCCCGGCTTTTTCATTGACCGACCATTCCACATAGATATTTCCCGGATTCCTCTTGGCCACTGTTTCCAGGATCTCGGTGGAAGGCGTCCCGGGATATCCTGCCGCTACCTGAAGGCCCGCGGCGATGGCTCCCAGGGCGATGGCCTGGTTGCCCATGACAAATTCTGTATGCATGCTGTCCTCCAAAACATTAATATTACATATATAAACGCTTTATCATCGATAAACGCTTTTTTCATTGTACAAAAAGAGGATATCAAACTCAAGGGCAAGGCGCCCCTTAGAAACGCAAAAAGCCGGCATCTTCGTAAGATACCGGACTTTCAGGTCGGTTGGTCAGGCCGACATAAGAATAATGAATCATCGCCCTCAATTGAGGAAATAGAATATCCCGCCTGAATGCAGGATTCGGAACGCTTAATGGGCAAGCGTCCGGAAGCAAAAATAACAATACAGGCGATTCATCCTTCGTCTGTGCCATTATTCTATGATAGCCGATGGGGCATTACTTTGATCTCAATCAATATACATCTTCTCCAATAAAAATTTTCTGCATTCCTTCCCGGTCTAAAATCCGGATCCCGCTTTTGCCTACCCGCTCCAGCAGGCCTTCCCGCTCCATCTCCCGGATTTTACGGCTCACGGTTTCCGGACGCAGGTGGATACTGGCCGCGATATCGTCCAGCCTGAGGGTAATCTCTTCCTCTTCCGAGTACCTGGCGCGGTAAAGCAGGAAGCCTGCCAGCTTGGCGCTGGGCACCGTGCTGTTCAGGATCCGGTTCCGCTCGTTGGCGTCATGGAGCTTCCGGCTGAGCATGCCGATGATCCGGATCGCCACCATGGGGTCTTTCATCATCTCTTCCAGCGTGCTCTGGCTGATTTTGCAGTATTCAACCTCTGTCACGCCAAAAGCGGAATACGGATAGCGGCTGCCTTCCATAAAGACGCCTTCCCAGATGATGTCATGATCCGCAAAAATGCCGGTAATCTGTTCCCGCCCCTCTGAGTCGACGCTGCTGAGCTTGACCTTGCCGCTGCGGATATAGTAGATCGCATCCACCCGGTCATTTTCCCTGAAAAGGCATCCGTCTTTCGGAATAGTGCCGCAAACGGTGCTTTCCAACAAAGATTCTTTTTTTTCATCTGCCAGCCCGCTTAAAAACAGGATCTGGGAACCGCAGTCCGATCTGCATTCCCTGCATTTTTCCGGCATTCCTCCGGACATAGGCTCCTCCTTTCCCCTTAAGGCACCCCGGCGGAAAAGGGCTCCCTGGAAAGCGCGTGAAAGCGCTCCGCCCGGCTTCTCCCGCCAGCTTTTCCGATAAATGAAAAGCGCCGTATCCACAGATGGACGCAGCGCTCTTTTTTAAAGTCATCCGCCTACCTTGAAATGGCAGACGCCCAAAAGCCCCGGCCCCGTGTTAATCGCCATGGTCGGGACGATCTGTTTTTCCTCAATAATCTTTGCCTTCGGGAAATGGCGCAAAAGAATTTCCTTTGCCTGGCGCGCAAACTCCAGGGCATATCCGTTCATAATCATGAACCAGTCGTTTTCCTCATCGACCGTGTCTTTGAGGATGTTGTTGACCAGCTTTTCCACGCCCTTTAAGCTGCCGCGGACTTTGGCCACCGTATAATAGACGCCGTCCTTATTGCAGGAAATAATCGGCTTCACATGGAGGATCCTTCCGGCAAATTCCACCGCCGGCGTGATACGCCCGCCCCTCCTGAGGTAGTAAAGGGTATCCATATAAAACTGAAGGTTGGAATCGTGGATCTTGCGCTGGAGGGCTTCCACGGTTTCGTCAAAAGATGCCCCATTCGTAAGCCTCCATCCCGCGTAAATCGCAAACACGCCCGCCCCGATGGATATATTTTTCGAGTCAAACGCAAAGGTCCTGCATTCCGGATGCTCCTGGACAAAATCTTCCATGGCCAGGTGCATGGAATTGTAAGTTACGCTCATGGCACTGGAAATCGAAACGGTAATAAAGTTTTTATAACCTTCTTCCCGCAGTTTCTCAGCCACATCCAGGATCATCTGCTCATTAAGGCCGGACGTCGTCGGGATTTCCTCTTCGAAATGCTTGTAAACGTAAATAGGGTCTTCCTCCAGAAGGTCATTGTCCCCGATCGACCTGTCATGGTAATTGACAATCAGGTCGATGATGGTAATCCCATACTTTTCCGCTATGTCACGAGACACGTCGCAGCCGGAATCGCAGATTACCGCCGTACAAGAAGGGTTCATTTTTTCTCCTTTCCTGCCTGCCGTTTCGGCAGGACAACTGCTTCTCCTTCCCCACTGCCTCTATTCAAGGCTTCGAACCCATTATATAACAAAAACGCATCTCTTACATAAACAAATGAACAAAATTGAATGAATTGTAATCAATACGGCTGCTTTGATTCACGGTCTTTTTACCGCTTTGGTCTCTGCCTTTTTGCTTCTTTGGTTCATGATCCTCTTCGC
>CADBRV010000100.1 GCA_902797185.1 uncultured Lachnospiraceae bacterium | reverse complement strand
CATAAATATGCGCCTTTGGTGCGGGCATGGCCTGCGTCATCGCCTTTTAAGGCGATGACATAGGAAAAGGGGAGAGCCATGCTAATAAAAAGCGCCTTCAGCGCGGGCATGGCCTGCGTCATCGCCTTTCAGGCGATGACATAGGAAAAGGGGGAGAGCCATGCCAATAAAATGCGCCTTCGGCGCGGGCATGGCCTGCGTCATCGCCTTTCAGGCGATGACATATAATAAAGGATTTTGAATTTGAGCATTGTCATAGCAATACTGATCTTTGGCCTGATCATCCTATTCCATGAATTCGGCCACTTCCTGCTGGCAAAAAAGAACGATATCCGGGTGGAAGAATTCTGCATCGGATTTGGACCGAAATTATGGTCCATCCAAAAAGGGGAAACCCAGTTTTCCATCCGTGCCCTCCCCTTAGGGGGCGCCTGCGCCATGACAGGGGAGGATGAGGACTGCAAGGACCCCCGGGCTTTTGGCAGCAAAAGCCTTTTAGCCAGGTTCTCCGTAGTCGTGGCAGGACCGGCTTTTAATTTCCTCCTGGCATTTATATTGGCTGTTGTCATGATCGGCTGCATCGGCATCGACCGGCCCATTGTTTCCCAGGTGGAGCAGGGAGGCGCCGCCCAGCAGGCCGGCATGGAAGCGGGAGACCGTATCGTCAAAATCGGCAGCGAACCCATCGTGGTTTACCGGGAAGCGGCAAATTTTTTATCCCTGCATCCGGGCATGGCGAAGGAAGAAATCCCGGTGGTAGTGGAACGGGACGGCGAAAAAACTACCTTATATATAACCCCGCAGTACAGCCAGGAAAATGGCAGATATTTATTCGGCTTTTCCTGGGATGGTTCCAGGACCAGGGTCGGGCCGTTGAAAACCCTTGCTTACGGGGCATATGAAGTCAAATATTGGATCCAGATTACGATTGACAGCCTCAGGCTCATGGTAACGGGCCAGGTTTCCGCGAAAAACGTATCCGGCCCGGTGGGCATTGTCAGCTCCATCGGTTCTACTTACAGGGAGAGCATCGCGATCTCTGTATTTGCGGCATTTATCAATATGTTGAACATTACAATCCTGCTTTCCGCGAACCTGGGCGTCATGAACCTGCTGCCAATCCCGGCTTTGGACGGGGGAAGGCTTTTGTTCCTGTTTGTGGAAGCGGTCCGCAGGAAACGGGTGGACCCGGACAAGGAAGGTGCGGTCAATTTTGCAGGATTTATGATCCTGATGGGCCTTATGGTTCTGGTCTTTATGAATGACATCCATAACCTATTGAGTTAGGAGGGGAAACGCTTTGGCTATGAAACGAAAGTTAACAAAACAAGTGCAGATCGGCAGCCGCAGCATCGGAGGCGGCAGCCCCATCCTGGTCCAGTCCATGACAAATACCAGGACGGAAAACGTGGAGGAGACCGTCTCCCAGATCCTGCGTCTGGAAGAAGCAGGCTGCGAGGCCATCCGCTGCACGGTGCCGACGATGGAAGCTGCAAAGGCCTTTAAGGAAATGAAAAAGCAGATCCATATCCCCCTGATCGCAGATGTCCATTTTGACTACAAGCTGGCTATCGCCGCTATGGAAAACGGGGC
Organism: uncultured Lachnospiraceae bacterium; assembly: GCA_902797185.1. GTDB lineage: Bacteria > Bacillota > Clostridia > Lachnospirales > Lachnospiraceae > RUG14243. Next base: position 12,868 of record CADBRV010000100.1, on the reverse strand, counting down.
GGACAAGATCCGCATCAATCCCGGGAATATCGGTTCTGCGGATAAGATCCAGGCTGTCGTGGACTGTGCAAAGGAACGAGGAATCCCGATCCGCGTAGGAGTAAACAGCGGGTCCCTGGAGAAAAAATACCTGGAAAAATTCGGCGGCGTCACGGCGGAAGGACTGGTAGAAAGCGCTTTGGAAAAAGCGGCCATGATTGAGGACATGGGGTATTCCAACCTGGTCATCAGCATTAAATCCTCTGACGTGCCCATGTGCGTGGAAGCGTATGAAATGGCAAGCCAGAAGACAGACCACCCGATGCATGTCGGGATTACGGAAGCGGGCACCCTTTTCAGGGGGAATATCAAGTCTGCCGTGGGGCTGGGCATCCTGCTGCATGAAGGGATAGGGGATACCATCCGGGTTTCCCTGACCGCCGACCCGGTGGAGGAAATCCGCAGCGCCCGCATGATCCTGCAGGCATTAGGGCTCAAGGAAGAATATTCGGAAGTGGTATCCTGCCCCACCTGCGGCAGGACAAGTATCGACCTGATTACGCTGGCAGACCAAGTGGAAGATTTGGTAGCCAGATACCCGCTGCATATTAAAGTTGCCGTCATGGGATGCGTTGTCAACGGTCCTGGGGAAGCAAAAGAGGCAGATTTGGGTATTTGCGGCGGAAAAGGAGAGGGGCTTCTGATGCGGAAGGGGAAGGTTATCCGGAAAGTGCCGGAAGAGGGCCTTCTGGATGCCCTGAAAGAAGAGCTGGACCATTGGAATGATGGGAGCCAGTCTTTGGAATGATAACAATAGTCATTGGAATAACAGGAACCTGCCATTGGAGTGACGAGAATTGACGAAACCATTTGAGGAAGTACTGCCGAAATACCATCCCTCGGAAGAGATGGCACCATTTTTAAAAGATGCCGTAGTGACCAAGGTTTCAACGAACCGGGAACATACTATTATCCGCTTGTATGTCCGTTTCACCCACCTTGTCTCAAAGGATAAAATTTACGATCTGGAGCGGGACATCACCAGGAGCCTTTTCCTGAACATGAGGATCCGTATCGTGGTGATCGAGTCTTTCCAGCTTTCTTCCCAATACACGCCGAAAACCCTTTTTGACGCTTATGGGAAAAGCATATTAATGGAGCTGAAGTCCAAAAGCAGCATCGACTATAACCTGATGCGCAATACCAAAGTGTCTTTTCCGGAAGAGAACTGCATCATGCTGAACATGCCGGATACCATCATGACCAAAGGGCGCTCTGAGGAGATGGTCCATTATCTGAAGGACGTATTCTGCAGGCGGTGCGGCATGGACGTGGAGATCCGGCTGGAGTTTTACAAGCCTGGAAATGCCCGGTCCAGGAACAGGCTGGAATATTCCCTGGAAAACCAGGCGGAAGAAGTGGCAAGGCACTATGAAGACGTACACCACCGTCCCTCTGGAAAAGAAGCTGCCTCTGCGCCTAAGCGCAGCCGTGCTTTGTCTCATTCCAAGGAGCCGGACGTGCTTTACGGGCGGGACTTTGACGATGAGGATTCCACCCCAATGTCCGAGCTGACGGAGCCGGTGGGACAGGTGGTGCTGCGCGGGCAGATTTACACCCAGGAAGACCGGCAGCTTCGGAAAAAGGAGAAATCCATTTTCCTTTTTTCCATTACGGATTTTACCGATTCCATCAGTGTAAAGCTGTTTGTGGATACGGACCAGGTAGAGGAGCTCCGGGAACGCCTTAAAGTCGGCACTTTTATCAAAATCAAAGGCAGCGTGACCCTGGATAAATTTGATAACGACCTTTCGTTAAGCTATATCGTCGGGATTAAAAAGATCCCGGATTTTACCGAAAAGCGCATGGACCGAAGCCCGGACAAGCGGGTCGAACTGCACTGCCATACCAAGATGAGCGATATGGACGCGGTTTCCGATGTAAAAGACATCATCGCTACGGCAAAGAGATGGGGGCACAAGGCCATCGCCATCACCGACCATGGCGTGGTGCAGGCGTTTACCGACGCGAACCATTCCGTTTCGGATGACGAGGACTTCAAGGTCATTTATGGCTGCGAAGGCTATCTGGTAGATGACTTGAAGGAGATCTGCACAGACCCAAAGCACCAGGATTTTAAGTCCAAATTCGTGGTATTCGACCTGGAGACCACAGGCTTCAGCCCGGTCAGCGACCATATTATTGAAATTGGCGCGGTCAAAATTGAAGACGGGACCATTACGGACCGGTTCTCTACATTTGTAAACCCGAAGGTGCCGATCCCCTTCCGGATTGAAAAGCTTACCAGCATCAATGACCGGATGGTGATGGACGCACCGGAAATCAGCGAGATCCTGCCGGAATTTATGGAATTCTGTAGGGATGCCGTGCTAGTGGCACATAACGCAGAATTTGATACCGGCTTTATCCGGGAAAACTGCCAGCGCCTGGGGCTCCCCTATGCCTTTACCGTGGTGGATACCCTGGCCATGGCAAGGGCGCTATTAAAAAGACTGAACCGTTTCACTTTGGATTCAGTGGCAAAAGACCTGGGAGTGTCTCTGGAAAACCATCACCGTGCGGTGGATGATGCGGAATGCACCGCCGGCATTTTCATGAAGCTGGCGAAGATGATGGAAAAGAAGGGCATCACGAACCTGGACGAGGTCAATGAAGCGGCCAAAATGGACGTGGACGCTATCCGGAAGCTCAAATCCTTCCATATTATTATCCTGGCAAAGAATGACATCGGGAGGATACACCTATACCAGCTTGTTTCCGAGTCTCATCTGACTTATTTCCGCCGACGCCCTCTGATCCCCAGGAGCCGTTTGATGGCACTCCGGGAAGGGCTGATCTTAGGGTCAGCCTGCGAGGCAGGAGAACTGTTCCAGGCAGTGGAGAGGGGCGCTTCGGAAGAAGAACTGCACCGGACTGCTGATTTTTATGATTACCTGGAAGTACAGCCGGTGGGGAACAACGCTTTTCTGCTCCGCAGCGACAACAATTCTTTTGAGACGGTGGAGGACCTGCAAGGGTTGAACCGCAAGATCGTGGAACTGGGCGAAGCGCTGCATAAGCCGGTATGCGCCACCTGTGACGTGCATTTCCTGAACCCGGAAGATGAAATTTACAGGAGGATCATCCAGGCAGGGCAGAAATTCCCTGACGCGGACAACCAGCCTCCCCTTTACCTGCATACGACGGAAGAGATGCTGGAGGAGTTTTCCTACCTTGGCCCGGAAAAGGCGAGGGAGATCGTCATTGAGAACCCGAACCATATCGCGGATATGTGCGAACGCATCAAGCCGGTGCGCCCCGACAAGTGCCCGCCTGTCATTGAAAATTCCGACCAGACCCTGAGGCAGATCTGCTATGACAGGGCCCATGAAATGTATGGGGAGGACCTGCCGAAAATCGTAACGGACCGGCTGGAGCTGGAACTGAATTCCATCATTTCCAACGGCTACTCCGTCATGTATATCATTGCCCAGAAGCTGGTTTGGAAATCCAACGAGGACGGCTACCTGGTAGGTTCCCGAGGGTCTGTAGGTTCTTCCTTTGTGGCAACCATGGCCGGGATTACCGAGGTGAACCCTTTGAGCCCCCATTACCGCTGCCCCAAGTGCCACTACGTGGACTTTGATTCCGACGAAGTCAAGGCTTACAGCGGCCGCAGCGGGTGCGACATGCCGGATAAAAACTGCCCGGTCTGCGGCACAAAGCTCATCAAAGACGGGTTTGACATCCCCTTCCAGACGTTCCTGGGATTCAAGGGAAATAAGGAACCGGATATTGACCTGAACTTCTCCGGCGAATACCAGACCAAGGCCCATAAATATACGGAGGTTATTTTCGGGAAAGGACAGACTTTCAAAGCCGGTACCATTGGCACCCTGGCGGACAAGACTGCTTTCGGCTATGTGAAAAATTATTATGAGGACCGCGGCGTCCATAAAAGGACCTGCGAGATCGACCGGATTGTACAGGGATGCGTAGGCATCCGAAGGACCACCGGCCAGCACCCCGGCGGCATCGTGGTGCTTCCCCATGGGGAGTCCATGTATACGTTTACCCCCATCCAGCACCCGGCCAATGATATGGATTCCGATGTCATTACGACGCATTTTGATTACCATTCCATTGACCATAACCTTTTGAAGCTGGATATCCTGGGACATGATGACCCTACCATGATCCGTATGCTGGAGGATCTGACCGGGATCGATGCCAGGACGCTGCCGCTGGATGACCCGAAAGTGCTTTCCCTGTTCAAAGGCACGGAAGCCTTGGGCTGCACGAAGGAAGAGCTGGGCTGTAAGATGGGAAGCCTGGGCGTTCCGGAGTTCGGCACGAATTTCGTCATGCAGATGCTGGAAGATACGAAGCCAGAATCGGTTTCAGACCTGATCCGTATTTCCGGCCTGTCCCATGGTACCGATGTATGGCTGGGAAATGCACAGGATTTGATCCGCAGCGGCCAGGCTACCATTTCCACTGCTATCTGCTGCCGTGACGATATCATGCTGTATCTGATCAGCAAAGGGCTTGACAGCGAGCTTTCTTTTACGATCATGGAAAAAGTCCGTAAAGGCAAAGGCCTGACGGATGCATTTATAAAAGAAATGAAAGCCCACGATGTGCCGGACTGGTATATCGAGTCCTGCCAGAAGATTAAATACATGTTCCCTAAAGCCCACGCGGCGGCTTATGTCATGATGGCCCTGCGTATCGCCTGGTACAAAGTGTACCGCCCGCTGGCCTATTATGCCGCTTATTTCAGTATCCGTGCCTCCAGCTTTGATTACCAGATCATGGCCCTTGGAAAGGACAGGCTGAAGTATTATATGGATGATTACGCCAAACGGAGCGATTCCCTGACCAAAGCGGAGCAGGACGTACAAAAGGATATGATGAATGTCTGGGAAATGTACGTAAGGGGTTATGAATTCGTGCCGATTGACATCTACAAAGCAAAGGCCTCCCGTTTCCAGATTGTGGACGGGAAGCTGATGCCGGCTTTAAACACCATCGGCGGCCTTGGCGACAAGGCTGCGGAAGGAATTGAAAATGCCGCAAAAGACGGGGAATTCCTGTCCAAAGAGGATTTCCGGGACCGCTGCAAATGTGGCAAGACCATTACAGACTTGCTTTCAGAGCTTGGAATATTGAAAGACCTGCCGGAAACAAACCAGCTTTCCTTGTTTGATTTTGTTTCCGGGACGGAGGAAGGGTAAATGGAAGAAGATTTAAACAGCCTCAGGGAAGAGATTGACGCGGTAGATTCCCAGATCGTTTCCCTTTACAAGCAGAGGATGCAGCTCAGTGGGCAGATCGCTGATACCAAGATTGCCAGTGGGAAAGGCGTCTATGACCGTGGCAGGGAACGGGAAAAGATCGAACGCATCTGCAGCATGGCGGATGACAATTTTACCCGCACCGGGCTTAGGGAGCTTTTTTCCCAGCTCATGAGCATGAGCCGCATGCTCCAATATCAGAAATTAACCGAAAAAGGCGTAAGGGGGAGTCTCCCGTTTATCCGCCTGGACCACCTTGAGACAGATGGCGCCAGGGTCGTTTACCAGGGTGTGGAAGGGGCCTACAGCGAGAAAGCCGTGATCCAGTATTTTGGCCAGGACGTGGACCGGGTCCATGTGGAAACCTTCCGGGATGCCATGAACGTGATTGCGGACGGGGCGGCAGATTATGCAGTGCTGCCTATTGAAAATTCTTCTGCAGGCATCGTGGCGCAGAACTACGACATGCTGGCTGAATTTGAAAATTATATCGTAGCGGATGTCATCGTCAAGATCGAGCATTGCCTGCTTGGCCTGCCGGAGGCAAAGATCTCGGATATCCGGTATGTCTACTCCCATGCCCAGGCCCTTGCCCAGTGCCGTTCCTATCTGGAAGCCCATTATTCCATGGAACCATGCGAAGTCGAGAATACAGCCGTGGCAGCAAAAAAGGTCAAAGAGGACGGGAAGGCCAACCAGGCAGCCATCGCATCAGAAGTATCCGCGGGCATTTACGGGCTGAAGGTGCTGGACCGCAATATTTCCTTAAGCGAAGAGAATTTCACCCGGTTCATCGTGGTTACGAACCAGAGGGTATTCCAGAAAGACGCAAAGAAAATCAGCATCAGCTTCCAGCTTCCCCATGAGGAAGGATCCTTGTACCGCCTCATGTCCCATTTTATTTTCAACGGCCTTAACATGACAAAGATCGAGTCCCGCCCGATCCTGGGACGGCCATGGGAATACCAGTTCTTCGTGGACTTTGAAGGGAACCTGGGCGAAAGCGCGGTAAAGAACGCGATCCGGGGCATCCGGGACGATTCCAGGAACCTGAGGATTTTGGGAAATTATTAAGAAAAAGGACAGCCGCGCCATAAAAGATCACGCTTCGCGTGAAGGGGCGGCCTGCGTCAGGGCTTATCTGGCGAAGGCATAGGACAGATGCCGGATCACCGTAAACCGCCCGGAAAAAGCTTAACCAAAAAACCTTTTCCGGGCCAGCACAAAAAGACAGAGAGAAGACATGGAACATAATGATAAAGAACTGGTACTTTACCGGTCAATTTCGAAAGACCCGATTTTTGCGGACATGGCAAAGCTTCTATTGGAAAGCGGCCTGATCCAGGAAGATGTGGATTATTACAGGGAGATTTTTTACCGCTCTTTAAGCGGCCTGTCCGAGGCTGCGTCGGAGTTCGGTTTTGAAGGGAACCTGTGGCACGCCTATATCACTTACCTGATTATCAACGATGACAATATTTACAGCAGGGCCTGCGAGATCCGGGGCGAGAACGGAGGTAGCATCAATTCCCTGGCGCTCCACGACTTCGAGATATTGAAAGCCTATTTTGACTACCCGCTGGAAAAGATCGCAGATCCCTTGGGCATCGATATCCTGCGTGCCATCGGGGATTACCATTTGTCGGAAGGACAGGGGAAGGGCTATAACCCGAGGATCCGTGACAGGATCTGCACCCTTTCCAAGGAGCTGGCGGAAACAAAAGACGCAGCCGGGTTTAAAAAGGCAGTGACCTCCTTCTATGGGGACTTTGGCGTAGGCACTTTAGGGCTTCACAAGGCATTCCGGGTAGAGCACAGGGATGATGGGGCACAGATCATCCCGATTACCAATGTGGCGTCAGTTTCCTTGGATGACCTGGTAGGCTATGAGATCGCCAAGCAGGAACTGGTGGAAAATACAGAGGCTTTTGTAGAAGGGCGCCCTTCCAACAACTGCCTGCTTTATGGTGATGCGGGTACTGGAAAGTCCACCAGCATCAAGGCCATCATGAACCAGTATTATCCCAAGGGGCTCCGGATCATCGAAGTCTTCAAGCACCAGTTTAAAGACTTAAACAGCATCATTTCCCAGATCAAAAACAGGAATTACCGGTTCATTATTTACATGGACGACCTTTCCTTTGAAGAATTTGAGACGGATTATAAATATCTGAAAGCAGTCATTGAAGGGGACCTGGAGGTACGTCCGGAAAATGTACGGATCTATGCTACGTCCAACCGGCGCCACCTGATCCGGGAAACCTACAGCGACAAGGAAGACCGGGACCCGGACATGCATTCCAACGATACCGTCCAGGAAAAGATTTCCCTTTCTGCCCGTTTCGGGACCCAGATTTATTATGGGGCTCCTACCCCGAAGGAGTACCGCCAGATCGTCATTTCCCTGGCAAAACGCCATGGGCTGGAAATGGACGAGAAAGAGCTGCTTTTAGGTGCGAACCAGTGGGAACTTTCCCACGGAGGGCTTTCCGGCCGTACGGCACAGCAGTATATCGACCATCTGCTTGGTAAAGAGAAGGAGAAGGAAGGATGAAGTTTGTTTCCTGGAATGTAAACGGGATCAGGGCCTGCATGAAAAAAGGCTTTATGGATTTTTTTAAAGAGGCGGACGCGGATATTTTCTGCCTGCAGGAGACGAAAGTCCAGGAAGGGCAGGTGGAGCTGGACCTGCCGGGCTACCACCAGTATTGGAATTACGCCGAGAAGAAGGGATATTCCGGCACCGCCATCTTTACGAAGCAGGAGCCCTTAAATGTTTCCTATGGCATGGGGGTCCCGGAGCATGATACGGAAGGAAGGCTGATCACGCTGGAATATCCGGATTTCTATTTTGCTACCGTCTATACGCCGAATTCGAAAGCGGAACTGGCCAGGCTTGATTACCGCATGGAATGGGAGGATGCTTTCCTTTCTTACCTGAAGGAGCTGGAAAAAGATAAGCCTGTAGTATTCTGCGGGGACTTGAACGTGGCCCATGAGGAGATCGACCTGAAGAACCCGAAGACGAACCACCATAACGCGGGCTTTTCCGATGAAGAGAGGGAAAAGTGCACCCGGCTTTTAAATGCCGGCTTTATTGATACTTACCGGTATTTTTACCCGGACCAGGAAGGGACCTATTCCTGGTGGTCTTACCGTTTCCATGCAAGGGAGAAGAACGCGGGATGGCAGATTGACTATTTTATTGTTTCCAAAGCCCTGGAAGGGCGGCTTATGGACGCAAAAATCCTGACTGATGTGCAGGGTTCGGACCACTGCCCGGTGGAACTGGATCTCAAATAAAAGCAGATGCTGTTTTGATTGGAAAGAAAATTTTCCTGGAAAGTTTCCCGAGGGAAGAAAAAGCCTTCTATAGGAGAATAGGATTTACGGTTTTAGTCTGGAATGGCTGGAATATAAATTCTGAAAAAACGGTTGACAGAGATAGTCAGATTGTGTATATTAGATGAGTCAGAGATAAAGCAGAGTATCCACTCTCACCTCAGCGCGATCGGGCGACTGGCGGTTTAATATGACGAAACATTTTGTTTCATGCTTATTCAGTGGATAGTCTGTGGTCTATCCACTTTTTTTATTGGAGGTATAAGGCAATTAGCGATTTAATGGTCAACGAACAAATCCGTGACAGGGAAGTCCGCGTCATCGGCGAGCACGGAGAAATGCTCGGCATCATGCCGCCTCGGGAAGCCATGAAACTTGCAGAAGAGGCGGGATTAGACCTGGTCAAGGTTTCACCGAAGGCACAGCCGCCGGTATGCAAAATCATCGATTACGGAAAATATCGTTATGAAGCTGCCCGGAAAGAAAAAGAAGCCCGGAAAAAGCAGAAGACGATGGAAATTAAGGAAATCCGTATGTCCCCGAATATCGAGGAAAACGATTTGAATACCAAGCAGAACGCTGCACGCAAATTCCTTTCCAAAGGGGCAAGGGTTAAAGTGACGCTTCGGTTCAGGGGCAGGGAAATGTCCCATATGAATGCAAGCCGCCATATCCTGGATGACTTTGCTCAGTCGCTTTCTGACATTGCCGTTGTAGAAAAGCCAGCAAAGGTGGAAGGACGCAGCATTTCATTAATTCTTGCAGAAAAGAAGAATTGATACAGGTACGAAGGAGGAAATAACGTTATGCCGAAAATGAAGACAAAAAGGGCCGCTGCAAAGCGTTTCCATGTAACCGGCACCGGTAAACTGAAAAGAAATAAAGCTTTTAAGAGCCATATCCTGACGAAGAAGACTGCTAAGCGCAAGAGGAACCTCAGGAAAGCAACCATGACAGATGCAACCAATGCAAAAGTTATGAAGAAGATTTTACCCTACGATTGATCAGTCAGGAGGAGAATAAGAAATGGCAAGAATTAAAGGCGGCATGAACGCTAAGAAAAAACATAAAAGAGTATTAAAGCTGGCAAAGGGCTACAGGGGAGCAAGGTCCAAACAGTACAGGATTGCCAAGCAGTCCGTAATGCGTGCCCTGACCAGTTCTTACGCAGGCAGGAAGCAGAGGAAAAGGCAGATGCGCAGCCTCTGGATTGCCCGTATCAACGCTGCAGCAAGGATGAACGGCGTATCCTACAGCAAATTCATGTATGGTCTCAAAAAGGCTGACATCGACATCAACCGCAAGATCCTGGCTGACCTTGCTGTAAATGACCCGGAAGGCTTCGCTTCCCTGGCAGAAACAGCAAAAGCACAGCTTGCATAACTGATCAAGTTAATTCATGTAATGAGGGGCTTTGGAAAAGTGATTACTAGCTTTTCCGAAGCCCCTCGTTACATGATCGATCTTCTGCTGATAAACTGGAAATAAAAAAGCATGGCCTTTTGGCCATGCTCTTTTTTATGGTAGAATAGCATCGTATAAGAAAAAGGCATTTTACAGCATCTGCAAAAGATAGAGGGTATTCTAGCATAAAGAGGATTCCGCAATGCTTAATGCCTTTTTTGATCGGAAAGAATTGTTATTTATGATAGGAAGAGGATAAAATGTCAATTTTAGTTACAGGTGGTGCAGGATATATCGGCAGCCATACCTGCGTGGAGCTTGCGGATGCCGGATATGACGTTGTAATTGTAGATGATTTTTCCAATGCGGACCATAAAGTTATTGGAAGGATGGAGCAGATTACAGGGAAAAAATTCAAGGTCTATGAAGTAAACTGCTGCGATGAAGGGAAGCTGGAACAGGTTTTCCAAAGCGAGCCGGACATAACTGCCGCCATCCATTTTGCCGGTTTTAAGGCGGTAGGGGAGTCGGTGAAAAAACCCATCGAGTATTATGAAAATAACCTTGGAAGCATGATCTCCCTTTTAAAATGCATGCGCCGGCATGACGTAAAGAACCTGGTCTTTAGTTCCTCCGCCACGGTATACGGGACTCCGGCACAGATCCCGATTACGGAAGAGTGCCCCAAGGGGAAGTGTACAAACCCATACGGGCAGACCAAGTCCATGATCGAGCAGATCCTGGAAGATGTGTGTGTGGCGGATCCTACCTGGCACATTATGCTGCTTCGGTATTTCAACCCCATCGGTGCCCACAAGAGCGGCCTGATCGGAGAAGACCCGGAGGGCATCCCGAACAACCTGATGCCATATATTACCCAGGTGGCTGTCGGAAGGCTGGACCATCTCGGCGTATTTGGAAACGATTACGACACTCCGGATGGCACAGGCGTAAGGGATTATATCCATGTCATAGACCTGGCACAGGGCCATATCAAGGCGCTGGAGCATCTGGAGGAAAAACCGGGTATTTCGATTTATAACCTGGGCACAGGGAAAGGATACAGCGTCTTGGATATCGTCCATGCTTTCAGCCGTGCCTGTGGGAAAGAGATCCCTTACGAGATCCTGCCGAGGAGGGCAGGGGATATTGCCACCTGTTATTCTGACCCTTCGAAAGCAGAACGGGAACTGGGATGGAAAGCAACCAGGGACCTGGATGAAATGTGCGAGGATTCCTGGCGCTGGCAGAAAATGAACCCGAACGGGTATAAAGGACAATAAAAGAAAGCCCCTGCTGTGTTTTATGAATACCAGCAGGGGGGTGCCTAATAAAGCCAGGTTAATCTAATAGAGATTGATCCGTTGTGTCGCCAACCTTCTCCGTTTCTGGATCTCTACATCCGCAAGCGGCATTTGGAACGGGTCCGGGTTTCCATCCCCTAAAAGGGTCATCGTGATTAATACGTCATCGCCTTTTTCTTCCATGTCAAAGCCCATCATGGGGTTATCCTTCGGGTTATCCGTTTGTTTAAAGGGCAGGACTTCAAGGCTCTTTCCAAATGGCGGCATGAAGAGAAGGACTTTATTGTGAACCAGCTTCTGCTGCAGCGCGATCATGCCCCAGCAGGCCGGATGGTCCAAAAATTCCACCGGCTCGCCGTTTTCTGCCTGCGGCTCAAAATAATCCAGGAGTTTGAGGATGCGTTCTTTTGGCCACATACTGCCGAACCTTGCCTGGTTCCGTTTCATCATTTCGGGATCTTTTGGAGCCCTTCCGCCAGGGCCACCGGGTCTGCCAGGACCCCCAGGTCCGCCGGGATGCATTGGAAAAAGGACTGGCAACGCCCATTGCAGAAAATACCAGGTTTATTCTTCACGGTTTAATTTCAGCCATATTATATTTTTTCGAGTGAATAAAAGTACAATTGCGCTTTGCAATAGGGATATAACAAAAAAGATACCTTCTTAAAACTGGATATTGATAAATACCTGCAGCAGAACAAAAGAAGGAAGAAGCTTGAGATAATATATGCGAAAAAACAGAAAACAGTGGGAATGAAAATAGAAAAGAATGCAGAAAAAGAGCCTATGGAAGCATCCGCTTTCATAGGCTTTTCCGGGTTGGGCTGTCCAAATAAACAGTCATAGTTCCTAGGAGACTCGAACTCCTGTTTTCGCCGTGAGAGGGCGACGTCTTAACCGCTTGACCAAGGAACCATATTTTGTTTTGTTAATCATTGCGACCAACGAATATTATTATACCCGACTTTACTTGACCATGCAACCCTTTTTTACAAAAAAATAAAGAAATAGAAAACTTTTTTCCATCCAACCTTTTCCCATAGATGGCAGACGCCGCGTACTAAATCGTCCTTTGGGCGATGTGCCAAGTGCATTGTAAGGAATCTTTCTGCTGATATAGGTTCCTCCTTACGAAAGAAAACAGGACTGACACCACATTCTATATTGTCTTTCGCATGATACGGCTAGATCATGAAAAGCTGGATTTGCAAAAAGAAAGCCAGGTTTGTGTACTTTTCTGATTCTGATTTTATTGACGGAATTTTTTGCATTGCTTATAATGAAGCTGGATTTAAGATCGCTCTGTGATTCTAAAGAGGAGGGTACTAGTATGATCGTTGGAAAGGAATTCGTCCCCAGCCCATACCAGACTGCGGCAGAACATATGGCAAGGCACCTGGCAGACTGGATCAGGGCAGTATGGCTGCAGAACACGGCACAAGGGCTTGCACGTTTTGAAGATGGCTTCTATGAGGAACCAATGTCCATTGAATATGTAAGATCGGAAAACTTCCCCAAATTACATGGGATTGATTACATTTT
>CADBRV010000099.1 GCA_902797185.1 uncultured Lachnospiraceae bacterium | reverse complement strand
TACAACACTTCACATCTGATATCTTTACATCGACTCTTAGGGGTAACTCTATCCCGTTTAATCCGACAGTAAGTTTACGCAACCGCGCTCTTTCCCCATCTTGAAAAGCATGAAAAGTTAGTGTATAGTAGAGTCAATTTGTTACCAAAAGGCCTGGAACAAATTGTTGAGGAAACAGGGCTCCCGATGCCGGAAGTGATGGAATGCCTGCTTCATCTCCAGCTCATCGGGATGGTGCGGGAGGCCAGTAAAAACCGCTACGTCCGCACGAGGCTGGAGCCGGGGCCCTAGAAAGAGGTTTATGTAAAATTGGCCAAAAATCTGGTAATTGTCGAGTCTCCTGCAAAGGTTAAGACGATAAAGAAATTTCTTGGAAGCAGCTACGAAGTCGTCGCGTCCAACGGCCATGTCCGTGACCTTCCGAAAAGCCAGCTTGGCATTGACGTGGACAACGATTTCGAACCGAAATACATCACCATCCGCGGGAAAGGGCAGCTTTTGGCCGCCCTGCGGAAACAGGCGAAAAAAGCCGATAAAATCTATCTGGCTACTGACCCGGACCGGGAAGGGGAAGCCATTTCCTGGCACCTGGCAGCTGCCCTGAAACTGGAGGACGGGGAGTTCTCCCGGATTACGTTTAACGAGATCACGAAAAACGCGGTGCGGGATTCCTTAAAGCACCCCCGGGAAATCGACATGGACCTGGTGGACGCCCAGCAGGCCAGGAGGGTGCTGGACCGGATTGTCGGATATGAGATCAGCCCGATCCTCTGGGCAAAAGTAAAGCGGGGGCTTTCCGCCGGCCGTGTACAGTCCGCTGCCCTGCGCATGATCTGTGACAGGGAAGACGAGGTCAGCGCCTTTATCCCGAAGGAGTACTGGACGCTGGACGCGCTCTTTAACGTGGAAGGGGAAAAGAAGCCCCTTACGGCGCGCCTTTCCAAGATCGGCACCGAGGCAGCTGAAATTTCCAGCAAAGAAGAGATGGACAAAGTGGTGCAGGACCTTTCCGGCTCTTCGTTTACAGTGGAAAGCGTCAAGAAGTCTTCCCGCACAAAGAACCCGCCGCTGCCCTTTACCACCAGCACCTTGCAGCAGGAAGCTTCCGCCCAGCTTAATTTTTCCACCCAGAAAACCATGCGCATCGCCCAGCAGCTTTATGAGGGCGTATCCGTCAAAGGGCATGGCACCATCGCCCTCATCACTTACCTGAGGACCGATTCCACCAGGGTATCGAAAGAAGCCCAGGAAGCGGCTTCCTCCTACATTACGGGGCAGTTCGGGAAAGAATACGCAGGCGCGGGCGTGTCCCAGAAAAAGGAAGGAAGGATCCAGGATGCACATGAGGCCATCCGCCCGGTCAACCTGGAAGTGTCCCCATCGGAAGCAAAGGATTCCCTGCAGAGGGACCAGTACCGCCTTTACCAGCTGGTCTGGAAACGGTTCCTGGCCAGCCGCATGGCGCCGGCCCGTTATGAAACCACTTCCGTCAAGATCGGTTCCGGGAAATACCACTTCAGCATCTCCGCTTCGAAGAAGGTATTTGACGGTTTCCTTTCTGTATATAATGTGGATGAGGAAAAGGAAAAGAAGAACGTCATCCTAAGCGACCTTTCCGAATCTTCGGTGCTTTCCCTGGATTCCCTGGATCCCAAGCAGCATTTTACGCAGCCGCCTGACCATTATACCGAGGCTTCCCTGGTACGTGCCATGGAAGAGAGGGGCATCGGCCGGCCAAGTACCTATGCACCTACCATCACGACCCTACTGGCAAGGCATTATATCCTAAAGGAAAAGAAGAGCCTGTACGTGACGGAGATCGGCGAAGTGGTGAACGGGATCATGAAGGAATCCTTCCCGGACATCGTAGACCCCAATTTTACCGCACGGGTGGAAGACAGCCTGGACGAGGTGGAAAATGGCAAAAGGGAATGGAAGACCATCCTTAGGGAATTTTATCCGGGCTTCGAAAAAGAAGTAAAGGCCGCGGATGAAGAGCTGGAAAAGGTGGAGCTCCATGACGAGGAGACCGACGTCATCTGCGAAAACTGCGGCCGCCATATGGTCATTAAATACGGGCCCCATGGGAAATTCCTGGCCTGTCCCGGTTTCCCTGAGTGCCGCAATACAAAGCCCTACCTAGAAAAAGCCGGCGTCAAATGCCCGCTCTGTGGCAGGGAGGTCATTATCCGCCGGACGAAAAAGGGAAGGCGCTATTATGGCTGTGAAGGCTATCCGGAATGCAATTTTATCTCCTGGCAGAAGCCTTCCGAAAAGCGGTGCCCCAAGTGCGGCGGCTATATGGTGGAGAAGGGCAATAAATTAGTCTGCGCAGATGAAAACTGCGGGTATGTTGAGAAAAAGCAGGACGAATCCTGAAAATTGTAATTTATTGGCTAAATATCCAAAAAAGTCATAAGTTTCTGACAAAATCATTGCAACCCGCCTAAAAACGTGATAGTATCTGTTTAACGGAGAATAAAAACAGGAGGAGGTTTGCGATGAGCGTACAGTTATTAGACAAAACGCGGAAAATCAACAAACTGTTGCATAACAACAATTCGTCTAAAGTCGTATTCAACGATATCTGCGATGTGCTGACCGGTATCCTGGATTCCAATGTGCTGGTCATCTCCAAGAAGGGGAAGGTGCTTGGCCGCGGCGGGTGTGAAGGAGTGAAGGTCATCCATGAAATGCTTTCCACGGAAGTGGGCGCTTTTATTGACGAGACTTTGAACGAGAGGCTCCTTGGCATCCTGTCTACAAAAGAAAACGTAAACCTTCTGACCTTAGGCTTTGAATCGGAAGATATTACAGATGTCAGGGCTGTCATTACCCCTATTGTGATCGCTGGGGAGCGCCTCGGAACGCTGTTTGTCTATAAAGACGGGGAAGATTATACCATCGACGACATCATCCTGTGTGAATATGGCACAGCTGTGGTAGGCTTGGAAATGATGCGTTCCGTAAATGAAGAGAACGTGGAAGAAAACCGCAAAATCCAGGTTGTCCGCTCCGCGATCAATACGCTTTCATTTTCAGAATTATCCGCAATCATCCATATTTTTGATGAATTAGATGGAAAAGAAGGGATCCTGGTTGCCAGCAAGATCGCAGACAGGGTTGGCATTACCCGTTCCGTCATCGTCAATGCCCTTCGCAAGTTTGAAAGCGCAGGCATCATCGAGTCCAGGTCTTCCGGTATGAAGGGGACTTATATCAAGGTCCTCAATGATGCGGTTTTTGACGAACTGGCACAGGTGAAGGAAGGCATGAATTCCTGAGGCATGCCGGAATCGATACAAGTATTGATTCCGGGCAAATGCTGTAATCGGTATAAAATATCGTACTTGATATAAAATCTCTTCACTTTTGTTAATTGGGCAGGAAAACAGCCCCAGCGTCGTGGGGCATGCCTGGCATGTCACACAGGCTTTATGATTTTAAAGAAAACAATTGAAAAGATGGGCTTCTTATGGTAAAATAAGCAAGCTGTTAAAAAGGCATTCTCTCGAATGCCTTTTTTTACGCCGGAATCATTCCGGAACCGAAAAAACACATACGCGGATTTTAAGACCGGTGCCCTACAGGTCGTTTTAAAAGGTGAAGCGTATGAAAGTACAACCAATGGAGGTAAAAAAATGGGCGTTATTTCTATGAAACAGCTGCTGGAAGCAGGCGTACACTTCGGACACCAGACCAGAAGGTGGAACCCGAAAATGGCTCCGTACATCTACACCGAGAGGAACGGCATCTACATCATCGACCTGCAGAAGACCGTAGGCATGGTAGATGAAGCTTACAAGGCTGTATTTGACATCGCTGCTGAGGGTGGTTCTATCCTGTTTGTCGGCACAAAGAAGCAGGCACAGGAAACCATTAAGACCGAAGCTGAGCGCTGCGGCATGTTCTATGTCAACGAAAGATGGCTGGGCGGCATGCTGACCAACTTCAAAACCATCCGCAGCCGTGTAGAACGCATGAAGAAGCTGGAGAAGATGGAAGAGGATGGCACCTTTGACCTGCTTCCGAAGAAGGAAGTCATCGGCCTGCGCAAGGAAATGGAAAAACTCCAGAAGAACCTGGGCGGCATCAGGGATATGAAAAAGCTCCCGGACGCTATTTTCATCGTAGACCCGAAAAAGGAAAGGATCTGCGTTTCTGAGGCACACATCCTGGGCATCCCGCTGATCGGTATTGCAGATACCAACTGCGATCCGGAAGAGCTGGACTACATCATCCCGGGCAACGACGACGCAATCCGCGCCGTGAAGCTGCTGACCAGCACCATGGCAGACGCCGTAATTGAAGCAAACCAGGGCGAAGCTTATACTGACGCTGAAGGGGAAGAGCAGGAAGAAGAGGCTGCTGAAGAAGCAGCTGCTGAAGAAGAATAAAAAAACCGTTAATTACAGGAGGAAAAACTGTCATGGCAAAAATTACGGCAGCAATGGTAAAAGAACTGAGGGAGAGATCCGGCGCTGGTATGATGGACTGCAAAAAAGCACTGTCCCAGGCTGATGGCGACATGGACCAGGCTGTTGAAATCCTTCGTGAAAATGGAAAGGCAAAAGCAGACAAGAAGCAGAGCCGTATTGCAGCAGAAGGCCTTACCATGGTCGTATCGGATTCAGATGATACCGCTGCCATCGTTGAAGTAAACTCCGAGACGGACTTTGTTGCAAGGAATGAAAAATTCCAGGAATATGTTGCAAATGTTGCAAAACAGGCACTCCACAGCGATGCCAAGGATATGGATTCCTTCATGGCTGAAAAGTGGGTCGCAGACGAAAGCATGACGGTAAAGGAAGCCCTGGTAGAAGAGACTTCCATCATCAGCGAAAAGCTTTCCATCCGCCGTTTTGCAAAAGTACATGCTGAAAACGGTTTCGTTACCACTTATGTCCATGCAGGCGGAAGGATCGGCGTTATCGTAGAAGCTGAGACCACCGACCGTTCTGATGCAGCAAAGGAAGCAATGAAGAACGTCGCACTGCAGATCGCTTCCATGCGCCCGATGTGCGTAAACGAATCCGAGCTTTCCCAGGATTATATCAACCACGAGAAGGAAGTCCTGACGGCACAGATCGAAAATGACCCGAAGGAATCCCAGAAGCCGGACAAGGTTAAGGCAGGCATCGTGACCGGCCGTCTTAAGAAAGAGCTCAAGGAAGTATGCCTCAATGACCAGGTTTATGTAAAAGCAGAAGACGGGAAGCAGTCCGTTGCCAAATACCTGGAGCAGGTTTCCAAGGAAATCGGCACTCCGATTTCTGTAAAGAGCTTCGTACGTTATGAGACCGGCGAAGGCATCGAGAAGAGGGAAGAAAACTTTGCAGAGGAAGTTGCAAAGCAGATGAAACAGTGATCATCCATCCAGCTTCATACTGATGAAATTTTGAAGGGCGTCCGTAAAGCGGGCGCTCTTTTTATATGCAAATCCCACTGGCCTCGGATGCAGTTCATAAGGCAGGCGGATCTGTACCAGCTCCCCTGTTTCCAGTTCGTTTTCCACGAAGCTGCGGATGACCCCTGCGATTCCAAGGCCGATTTTGGCAAAGTCAATGAGAAGGTCCATGGAGGAGATTTCGATTAATTCGGAAGAATTCAGATAATTTCCCAGGTTGGCATCAATATATTTCCGGCTCTGGTTCTGCTTGTCCAAAAGCATCAGGGTGCCTTTTTCCAGGTACTCATCCGGATTTACCCCCCTGACTTCAAGGTTGTGGAGATATTCGGGAGAAGCGACAAAAATATCCTGGATTTCCCGTACAGGCTGGAACAGGATATCCTTATCTACATGCTGGGTCCCTACGAAGCCCAGGTCGATCTGGTTTTCGGATATCATGCGCAGGGTATCCGTGGAACTCTGGCAGGCAATAGATATCCTTACATGGGGGTTCTGCTTGACGAAACGGGAAAGGTATGGGAGCAGCATATACTTGCACAGGGTCGCGCTGACGCCGATACGGATATGCCCTACGCCCAGTTCCAGGTTCCGGTGAAGCTTTTCCTCCCCGGAATTCAAGATGGAAAAAGCCGATTCCACATGCTGGAAAAGGACCTGCCCTTCCTCTGTCAGCTTTACGCCTTTGCTGCTGCGGATAAAAAGGGTGGTTTCGAGGCCTTCCTCCAGTTTACGGATGGACTTGCTGATGGCAGGCTGGGAGATATAAAGCTCCTTTGCGGCTTTTGAAATATTCCCATATTTGGCTACTTTATAAAAGATACGGTAATAAGAAAGGTTCTGTATCATAGGGCCCCTCCGGCTTTTCCTAAAATCCACTTTATAATGCATAGTTATAATATATATGTACATTATATATTTCTATTATATCATCTTCTATGCTAGAATAACAGCAAATCATTTGAGGTCACAGGAGGCTAATTATGGAAAGCACTGTATGGAAATTCGGGAATGACGTGGATACGGACCAGATCATCGCGTCCCAGTACCTGCTGCTCCCGGACGTGGAAGAAATGAAGCAATATGCTTTTGAGTCCTTGGATCCGGGCTTTGCGGGCAAGGTAAAACCGGGCGACATCATCGTGGCAGAGGAAAATTTCGGCTGCGGCTCCTCCAGGGAGCAGGCACCGGCGGTCCTGAAAGCCCTAGGCGTAAAGGCAGTCGTTGCAAAGTCTTTTGCGCGTATTTTTTACCGGAACGCCATTAATATCGGGCTTCCTGCCATGGTATGCCGTGACCTGCCAGGCCATGTCGATACAGGGGACAAGGCAGAGGTAGATATGGAAAAGGGCGTTATCACTGCCGGCGGCCAGGAATATCCGTGCACAAAACTGCCGGAATATATGCAGAAAATATTGAACCAGGGCGGGCTTATTGCTTCCCTGAACAAGGAGTGAGGTGCCGCAGATGGGAATGACGATTGGCGAAAAGATCATAGCGCGTGCAGCCGGAGAAGAAAAGGTCGCTCCGGGAGAAATCCATACGGTCACGTTAGACCGGATGATGAGCAATGATGGCACGACGCATCTTACAGTAGATAAATATAATACGAAATTAAAACACCCCAGGATTGCGGATCCCAAGAAGGTGGTCTTCATCATGGACCATAACGTGCCCGCGGATAATCCGAAGACCGCTGCAGCCCATAAGAAGATGAGGGATTTTGCCAGGGAACATGGGATTAAGCTTTACGAGGGGCAGGGCGTCTGCCACCAGGTTATGATGGAAGATTATGTCTGCCCGGGAGAGCTGATTTTCGGGGCGGATTCCCATACCACAAGTTACGGCGCGCTGGGCGCTTTCGGTACCGGAGTAGGCGGGACGGATTTCCTTTATGCCATGGTTACCGGCACCAGCTGGGTCATGGTACCGGAGACGCTGCGCTTCAACCTCCATGGCAGACTCCGCAAAGGTGTAACGCCCAGGGACCTAATCCTGAAGATTATCGGGGACATCGGGGCAAATGGCGCAAACTATAAAGTCATGGAATTTGCCGGGGACGGCGCCCACGGGCTTTCGATCTCCGACCGCATGGTTTTGTGCAATCTGACCGTAGAAGCAGGCGCCAAGGCCGGCATCGTGGAACCGGACGAGAAGGTTATCGAATATTGCGAAAAGCATGGCCGCAAAGCGGAGCACATGTTTAAGAGCGATGAAGACGCGGTATTTGCCAAGGTATATGAATACCAGCTGGAAGACATCGAGCCCTGCTGCGTCCGCCCGGATTTTGTAGATCATTACGACACGATTGCCAATGTAGAAAAAGAAAAGATCAGGATCGACGAGGCCTTTGTCGGATCCTGCAATAACGGCAGGCTGGACGACCTGCATATGGCGGCAGAAGCCCTGAAAGGGAAAAAGGTTTCCCCCCGTGTGCGTTTCCTGGTCGCCCCGGCTTCCCAGAAGGTATACCAGCAGGCGATCGAGGATGGCACCATTGAAGCGCTGGTAGACGCCGGAGCCATGATCATGAACCCCAACTGCAGCGTATGCTGGGGCTCCTGCCAAGGCGTCATCGGGGAAAATGAAGTACTGGTTTCCACCGGTACCAGGAATTTCAAAGGAAGGTGCGGGGCGCCTTCTTCCAAAGTATATTTGGCAAACGCAGGGGTCTGTGCCGCATCTGCCGCTGCAGGCTACCTTGTAAGCCCGGAGGTGTAAGCAGTATGGAACAATTTACAGGAAAAGTATGGGTGCTGGGAGACGATATCGATACGGATATCATCATCCCGACAGAATACCTGGCACTTCCCACCGTGGAAGACATGAAACCTTACGGGTTTTCACCGCTGCGGCCGGAACTGGCAGGGCAGATCCGCAAAGGCGATATCCTGGTTGCCGGTAAAAACTTCGGCTGCGGCTCCTCCAGGGAGCAGGCCCCGGAAATTATCAAAGCACTGGGGATCCGCTGCGTCATCGCCAAATCCTATGCCAGGATTTTCTTCCGCAACTCCATCAATAACGGGCTGCTTTTAATTGAAAACAGCCAGGTCCAGGAGGATGTCAAAGAAGGGGATTCCATTATCGTCAAAGTGGGGGAGAGTATTTCCCTGAATGGGAAAGATTACCCGATCCAGCCCCTCCCCGGGAACCTGATGGAGATACTGGAGGCAGGCGGGCTGGTTGCCGCCATGCAGAAACGAAACGGGATCCGGAGGGCATAAGGATGGGAAACACGCTGATTGAAAAAATAATAATGAAAAATACCGGGCTTAAGGACGTAGCTCCGGGGCAGATTGTGACCGTGCGTCCGGACCGGGTCATGATCCACGATATCTTTATCCCGTTTGTAGCAGAGAAGTTTGAGGAAATGGGGTTTACGAAGCTGGATGACCCGGACAAGGTGGTGCTGATTTATGACCACCTGGTACCGGCCAGCCTGGTGGAAGATATCCGCCATTTTAAGATCGGGGATGCTTTTGCGGAAAAATACGGGCTTACCCATGTGCACAGGAGCGACGGCATCTGCCACCAGCTGATGACGGAGCAGGGGTATGCTAAGCCGGGCAACATTGTGTTCGGGACAGATTCCCATACCACCACCTATGGCTGCGTGGGATGCTTTTCCACCGGCATCGGATATACGGAGATGGCTTCCATCCTGGGGACAGGGGAGCTTTGGGTCCGTGTGCCGGAAACCATCAAGGTAGAACTGGAAGGGGCTCTTCCGGACAATGTGATGGCAAAGGACGTAATCCTGACCCTTTTAGGCGACCTGCATTCCGATGGGGCTACCTATAAGGCTTTGGAGTTTACAGGGTCCGGCGTGGATGCCATGAGCGTATCTTCCAGGATGACCATTTCCAACATGGCCGTGGAAGCAGGGGCAAAATGCTGCCTGTTCCGTCCGGATGAAAAGACCTGCGAATATTCCAAGGTTTCCATGGAAGATGTGGCATGGCTTAAGGCAGACCCGGATGCTTCCTATGAAAGGACCGTCCACTACGATGCCAAGGACATTAAGCCGGTCCTGGCGGCTCCTTCCCGGGTGGACAACATCCACAAGGTTTCCGAGCTGGAGGGGACGCCCATTGACCAGGTCTTCATCGGTTCCTGTACCAATGGCAGGCTGGAAGACCTGGCGGCCGCTGCCAAAATTATGGGAGGGAAGAAAGTGGCGGTGCGTACTATCGTGACCCCTGCCAGCCGTGACATTTATAAAGCCGCACTGAAGGCAGGATACCTGGAAACCTTGTCCAAGGCAGGATGCATCATTACCCAGCCGGGCTGCGGCCTTTGCTGCGGCAGGGCAGGAGGGATCCTGGCAGACGGCGAAAAAGTCCTTGCCACCAACAACCGGAACTTTCTGGGCAGGATGGGATCTTCCAAGGTGGAAATTTTCCTTGGGTCCCCGAAAACAGCTGCATGTTCTGCCATTTCCGGCAGGATTACAATGCCTTAAATAAGGATGAAAAGTTGACGCGGCACCCGGAGTGCTTTATATTGTTAAAGAATACAGCAGGGAAAAGGGAGTTTCCCCTTTTCCTGCATTTTTATCAAAATATCAACAGCATCAGATTTTGCGAGGTAAAACCATGAATGTAACATACGTGAGCACGAGGAATGCAGAGGAAGAAGTAACCGCGTCCCAGGCGATCCTCAAAGGGCTTTCATCTGACGGCGGCCTGTTTGTCCCCACAGCCCTTCCGAAATTGGACAAGGACTGGGATGAATTTGCGGCAATGGATTATCAGCAGACGGCTTATGAAGTCATGAAGCTCCTGCTCACGGATTTTACGGAAGAAGAGCTGAAGGGCTGTATCAAAAGCGCCTATGACGAGAAATTCGATACGCCTGAAATCGCGCCCTTAAAGGAAGCGGACGGCGCTTATTTCCTGGAGCTTTTCCATGGCGCCACCATCGCTTTTAAGGACATGGCCCTTTCCATCCTGCCACACCTTATGATTACGGCAGCCAGGAAAAACAAGATCGAAAATGACATTGTGATCCTGACCGCGACTTCCGGGGATACCGGCAAAGCCGCCCTGGCAGGGTTTGCGGATGTCAAGGGGACGAAGATCATCGTCTTTTATCCGAAAAACGGCGTTTCCGTGATCCAGGAAAAACAGATGGTGACCCAGAAGGGTGAAAATACTTTCGTAGTAGGCATCCATGGCAATTTCGACCAGGCACAGACCGGCGTAAAACGCATGTTCTCTGACCCGCAGCTTGGTGAAGAACTGGCAGAGGCGGGCTTCCAGTTTTCCTCCGCCAACTCCATCAATATCGGGCGCCTGGTACCGCAGATCGTTTACTATGTCTATGCATATGCAAAGCTTTACAAGAAGGGCGCCATCGGGAAGGGCGAGAAGGTCAATATCGACGTGCCCACCGGCAACTTCGGGAACATCCTGGCAGCTTATTATGCCATGAACATGGGGCTTCCGGTAAACCGCCTGATTTGCGCTTCCAATGAGAACAAGGTCCTTTATGACTTCTTCTCCACCGGCACCTATGACAAGAACCGTGAGTTTTTCCTGACCACTTCCCCGTCCATGGACATCCTGGTTTCCAGCAACCTGGAGAGGCTTATTTACCGGATTGCCGGCAATGACCCGAAGAAGAATACCGCGCTGATGAAACAGCTGCAGGAAGAAGGCAAATACGAGATCACCCCGGAAATGAGGGAGAAGCTTTCTGTTTTCTATGGCAATTACTGCACGCAGGAAGAGACTGCCCAGGCAATCCATTCCCTGTATGAAAAGGCCGGTTATGTCATCGACACCCATACCGCGGTTGCAAAGGGCGTCTATGACAAATACCATAAGGAAACCGGCGATACGGCCAAGACCATCATCGCCTCTACTGCCAGCCCGTTTAAATTTACCAGGGCTGTGCTTTCCGCCATTGACCCGAAATATGCGGACGCAAAGGAAGACGATTTTGCCCTGGCAGACATCCTCTCCGGCATTTCCGGTGTAAAAGTGCCTGCTGCTATTGAGACGATCCGTAACGCCCCGGTACGCCATGATACCCAGTGCGAAGTGGGAGAGATGCCGCAGGTAGTAAAGAAGTTCCTTGGCATCTGACAGGCAGGCGCCGCATTCCAAATCGTCTTTAAGGAGAGCTGCGCCATTATAAACCGCACTTCGTGCGGAGGCGCGGCCGGCGTCATCAACTTGCCAGGCGGGACGGTGGACGATGCGACAGGTACATCGCAGGGAATCCTCCCGCTGAAGCGGGTCCCTCTTTGCGATAAAACGGAAAAACTGTTTTGACCGGCTGAGGCTGACAGTACTTCATACTGGCAGCTTTTGGCCGGCTTTTTTGTTTGCAATGGCCCGGAGGGCAGATGCCATGCCGCATGGGCATCCATTCGACGGCTGATGCCTGGCGGGAGGATATGCTTCGAGCTGCCGCGTATTGCAGGGGATGGGCAGGAAATTCAAGCCCCGCCCGCTTCATTGGGCACCATTTTAATTTCATGTAAAATGAAAATTGAAAAACAGGTGCCTATCTGTTATGATAGAGACAACCTGAAATGCGAATCCTGATATTTTGAACCTACATTTACTTTAAACGGGACTCTTACATCGTTCGATGGATACCGGGCCTCATTTTTGTCGCAAGACCGGAGGAAGGCTGAAAGCGGACTGCGGACACCCACCTGGCTTGTTTGCTAGGAGTCAAAATTCAGGACGTATTTTGGGCTTTTCTATTGTTAAAAGGGGAGTAAGGATGAAAAGGCTCTGTATTGACTATACAAAAGGCATGTTCCGGCAGTACAGGGACGACAAAGTCGCCATCTATGCCGCCCAGTCCACCTTGTTTATCTTAATGTCGATGATCCCGTTCCTGATGCTCCTGATCCTGTTCGTCCGCATCCTGAACCTGGATGAATCTGTGATCACAGGCATTATCCGCCGGTTCGCGCCGGAATTTCTAAGCGATAACGTAGTGGGGCTGTTTAACCAGCTTTTCAGCCGGCCCCTTGCTGCTTTATCGATTTCCCTTGTCTCTGTCATCTGGTCTGCCGGCAAGGCTTTCCAGGGCATCCAATATGGTCTTAACAACGTAAAGAAACTGGAGGACAACCGCAGCTGGTTTTACCTGCGTTTTCGGGCGATTATCAATACGATCATGATTTTGTGCATCATGGTATTCCTGATGATCTTCCTGGTTTATGGTACCGAGATTGCCGATATCGTAGCGGCATCCACGCCTTCGGGGCGACGGCCCATCGGGGTCACGATCCTTTTGTTTATCCGCTACCCGTTGGCGTTCCTTCTGATGATCGTTTTCTTTACATACATTTATACCAACCTGCCCATTAAGAAGACCAGCTTCCAGGAACAGCTGCCCAGCGGATTGGCATGCTCCATTGCCTGGATGGTTTTCACCTTGTTTTTAGCACTTTTTACAAAATGGTTCGGGTTCTTCTCCGTATATGGCTCTATGATGATGCTGATGCTTTCCATGTTCTGGCTTTACATCTGCATGATTATTTTCTTTGTCTGCGCGGAGATCCAGCCGATGCTTTACTTTCTGGTCTGCTACAAGATGGAACGGGACAAGCACCCCAGCCAGATCCCGAAGGTAGCGATCCCCGGTGAAGTGCTGCAGGTCTGCAAAATAGGCAGGGGATAGGGAAAGGCGGCAGGTCAGGTAATAGGCGGTTGCCTGTTTTGGAATTTTGTGCTATATTTGTTCACGAATTTAAAATTCATATAGAAAAAAGCGATGATGGTGCACCGGGTTATCCGGAGAGGGCATTATTTCTTTCCAGAGAGGGAGAGCCAGCGGCTGGAAGCTTTCCTAAAGTCCAATAATAGCCTGAATTTCACACCGGAGCTGCAGGCCCGAATTTAGTAAGGCCCGCCGTCACTGTACGTTATACAGCCGAGAGCTTGCTTATGGATACAAGAACCAGGGTGGTACCGCGGATGACTCCGTCCCTTTCGAGGGGCGGTTTTTTTATGCGATGGTCCAGGGGAAGCACAACGCCTGCCGACAGGCAGAAGAGGAAAAGGAGAGTAGTTTCAACCATGATGAAAGACGAACTGCAGGAAATCAGGGAAGATGCATTAAAGCAGATCAAAGAGTCTGCTGACCTGAAAGGCTTAGACAATATCCGTGTTTCCTTTTTAGGCAAAAAGGGAAGGATGACAGCCATCCTCAAAAGCATGAAGGATATCGCGCCGGAGGAGCGGCCGAAAGCCGGCCAGGTCATTAACGAGACCCGCAAGGTGATTGAAGAGAAGATGCAGGAAAAGAAGGAGCTCCTGGAAAATGCAGCCCGTGACGCAAAGCTGCGCCAGGAAGTCATCGATGTGACCCTCCCTGCGAAAAAAAGGCGTGTGGGGCATCCCCATCCCAATACCATCGCCCTGGAAGAAGTGGAGCGTATTTTTACCGGCCTTGGATATGAAGTGGCAGACGGTCCGGAAGTGGAATATGACTACTACAATTTCGAGGCTTTGAACATCCCGGAAGGCCATCCCGCCAAGGACGAGCAGGATACTTTCTATATCGGCAATGACATCCTCCTTCGTACCCAGACCTCTTCCGTACAGATCCATATGATGGAGCATGGGAAGCTCCCAATCCGCATGATCGCTCCGGGCAGGGTGTTCCGCGCGGACGAAGTGGATGCCACCCATTCCCCCTGCTTCCACCAGATCGAAGGCCTGGTGGTGGATAAAAATATTACCATGGCTGACCTCAAAGGCACCCTGGATGAATTCGCCCGCGAGATGTTCGGCGATGATATCAAGACAAAGTTCCGCCCCCACCATTTTCCGTTCACAGAGCCGTCCGCGGAAATGGATGTTTCCTGCTTCAAGTGCGGCGGCAAAGGCTGCCGTTTCTGCAAAGGGGAAGGCTGGATCGAGATTTTAGGCTGCGGCATGGTACATCCCCATGTACTGGAAATGTGCCACATTGACCCGGAAGAATATACCGGCTTTGCTTTTGGCGTAGGCCTGGAGCGTATCGCACTTCTGAAATATGAGATTGACGATATGCGTCTCCTCTATGAGAATGACGAACGTTTCCTGCAGCAGTTTTAAAAGGACAGCATAACTCGAAACATTCCGATAGAGATACGGCAGGCAGGCTGCTGAAAGAAGAATAGATGCCGCATTCCAAATCGTCCATAAGGTGAGCCACGCCATGAAAGATCACGCTTTGCGTGAGGGCGCGGCCTGCGTCACCGCCTTGCCAGGCGATGAAAGAGGACGATGCGGCTGGTGCATCGTAAGGAATCCTCCCGCTAAAGCGGGTCCCTCCTTACGATAAATATAGGAGGAATCATGAATACTTCACTTAACTGGCTGAAATCTTACGTGCCGGGCCTTGACATGACGCCACAGGAATATACAGACGCCATGACCCTTTCCGGGACGAAAGTGGAATTTTATACAAACCTGGACGAAGACCTGGATAAAATCGTAGTAGGACAGGTAAAGTCCATTAAAAAGCATCCCAACGCAGATAAACTGGTGATCTGCCAGGTAGATATCGGGGAAAAGGAGATCCAGATTGTAACCGGCGCGCCCAACGTAGTCGAAGGGGCCCTGGTACCGGTGGTACTGGACGGCGGCTGTGTAGCCGGAAGCCATGATGGCAAAAAGGCAGAAGGCGGCATCAAGATCAAAAAGGGCAAGCTCAGGGGCGAAGAGTCCGATGGCATGATGTGCTCCATTGAAGAGCTGGGTTCCAACCGTGACATGTTCCCGAAGGCGCCGGAATATGGCATTTACATTTTCGATGAAGAAGACAATGTAAAACCC
>CADBRV010000098.1 GCA_902797185.1 uncultured Lachnospiraceae bacterium | reverse complement strand
GTGGCAGCAGGGGTGCTGGCGTATGAAATCGTGCGCCAGAGAAGGGGATAAGGCATGGTTCCGGAAGGGCGGCACATGGAGCCGGAGGAAAAGCATGCTGCTTCGGAAGGGCAGGATGTGGATCTGGAGAAAAAGCGCAGGAATCCCGGTGGGCGGCAGGATGAAGCACAGCTTTTGAAGCTGGCAGCCGAAGGCGACAACCAGGCGACGGAAGCGTTGCTGGAAAAATACCGTTACCTGGTGCGCCGCCAGGCCAACCCCCTTTTCCTTTCGGGAGGGGACAGCGATGACCTGAACCAGGAAGGCATGATCGGCCTTTACCAGGCCATCCGCAGCTACGACCCGGAGAAAAATGCCTCTTTTTCCACGTTTGCCTGGATGTGCATCCGCAGGAAGATGCTTTCGGCGGTGAGCGAGTCCAGGAGCCTGAAAAACCATGCGCTGAATACCTCGGTTTCTTTGGAAGTGACCGGGCAGGAGGGGCTTTTAGAAGAGGATCCTTACAAGCCATCGGACGAGGTATCCAACCCGGAAGCCTTGCTGATCCGCAGCGAAGAAGAAGAGTCCATGGTACAGCAGCTCTCCGGGCTTTTAAGCCCCTATGAGAAGCGGGTATTTTCCCAATACCTGTCAGGGCTTAAAGTTTCCGAGATCGCGCAGTCCCAGGGAAAATCCATTAAGTCTGTGGAGAATGCCCTCCAGAGGATCCGCCAGAAAATCCGGCAGAACAAGAAAGGGAAAGAAGAGGGCGCTTAAGCCCCGATAATCATTTGAATTTTTTCGAAATAATTTTGAAAATCGGATTGACAAGGCAGGACCCTTGTAGTATATTTTAATAGTTCGCTGAACAAGCTGCTGTGGCTCAGTCGGTAGAGCGTCGCATTGGTAGTGCGGAGGTCACGGGTCCGATTCCCGTCAGCAGCTCTAAAACCTTAGTATTTATGCGGGTTTGCGCAACCGGTATTTCTCAAAAGTAATCACTGAGTAATCCGATTCCTATCAGCAGCTCACAAAACCTCGTATCTTTTGATACGGGGTATTTTTTTACCCTAAATAACGGGGTATTTTTGCTCCAAATTGAGAGGCGTTTTTCCCCTATATTATAAGCAGCTCTAAGCCAGGTGCTGGAGTGGGATCCTCCGTGGTCCTGCCCCTTTTACTGGATCCGGGGAAATTTTTATGTGCCGAGAAGCCAGGTACAGGAGCGGGATTCTTTTTCATTCCGCCCCTGTTACCAGGCATAGGGCAGCCCTTCCTTCAGGTTTCTATCTTTTCCTAAGAATAAGCATTCCTGTTTTTGCGACCAAATCCCTAAACCTGCATAATATGCCAGAGACCGGGTAGATGGAACCGTCTCATTGCCAGCTTACAAATTCATTAAAATAATTTAACAAGATATTAATATAGGCGTATAGATATTAGTAAAATAGTATTTGCTTTTATTTACAGAGAATATGTCCGATTTGTACTATAAAAATCGGGATACACTGAATACAGTCCACTCTATGTAACAATGATCAAATATTGTGCAAAATTATGGTTGAAAAAAATTGAACTGTGGTAGAAACTTTTATAAAGTATATAAAAATAGACGGGTGGTTATTTATGGCGAATAGGAACGGTGACAGAAAGGATGAAAATGTCCGGCCTGTCACTGCAAAAGAGCTGCAGGAGGAGATCAGCCGGGTAGCGGAACAGCAGAAATTCCGTGATACTCTGCGCAGCACCATCTTCATACTGGTTACAGTGGCAGCGGCAGCCGTCCTGGTGGCCACGCTGGTGCTCCCGATTTTCCGGATCGTTGGTACTTCCATGGATCCGACACTGAAGCAGGGAGACATCGTCCTGGCTGTCAAAGATAAAAAAGTGCACCAAGGCGACCTGGTTGCGTTCTATTACAACAACAAAGTGCTGGTCAAACGCGTTATCGCCCAGTCGGGTGACTGGGTCACGATAGACGATAATGGCAATGTCTATGTGAACAACGAGATGTTGGATGAGCCTTATCTTACGGAAAAGAGCCTGGGAAACTGCGATATTGATTTTCCCTACCAGGTCCCGGAGGGTACGGTATTTGTCTTAGGGGACCACAGGGACGTGTCCATTGACTCCAGGACCAAAGAGATGGGGTGCATCGCTACAGATGACCTGATCGGGAAATTATGGATCCGGATCTGGCCGCTGAAAGGTTTCAAACCGGTAAAATAAGGCAGCCTCCGTCGAAAGATGGCGGAGGGCGGTCTGCCAGTATAAAAAAGAAAAAGAGGAAGGGAATGGCAGAGAGGCTGCAAAAGAAAGGAATAGCCCGGTATGCCAAAAGATAAAAGGGAGCGGGAGAATGAAAATGAAGAAGAATTTCATAGAAGACCGGATTAAGCAGGAGGAATCCCGCAGCCGGCGTAAAAAGCGAAGATACAGGATACTGTGCCTTTTGTCAGCAATGGTGCTGCTTTTTACGTCGGCTTTTTTTGTGCTCCCGGCCAATACGGCGACAGCACAGCTGACCTGCGGGAAAGAGGAGCATGTCCACACGGATGCCTGCTACCAGGTGGAAAAGCAGCTGGTCTGCGGCAAAACGGAACATACCCATACCGCGGACTGTTATGACGAAAACGGCAACCTCATCTGCGGGCAGGAAGAGCATACCCATACGGATGCCTGCTACCAGGAAGTAAAGACCCTGGTGTGCGGGAAAGAAGAGCATGTCCATACCGCGGACTGTTATGAGAAAGCCGGTAAATTAACGGCTGCCGCATCCGACGGGATGCAGGCAGAGGTTTCTTATGAAGCCGGCGTCCTCCATGAGGGGACTGCTATGGATGCCCAGCTTTTAAAGGGCACCCAGGCAGACAACGTCAAATCCCTGATCGAGCAGAAATTGTCCCAGGATGGCATCGAGAAGGAAATTGCAGCATGTTATCCCTATGACATCAGCTTTACCAGCAAAGAAGGGACCCAGGTAGAGCCGGATGGGGATGTGGACGTCACCCTGACGTTCGGTACCCCAAAGACGGCAGAGGGTTCAGATCGTACAGATAGGACAAACAGTGCGGAAACATCCAGCGAGGACATCACCTGGAAAGTCTACCATATCGATGACAATAACAATGCAGCCGACCTGGATGATTCTTCCCAGAACGCGGGCCTGCAGGTGGAGCAGCGGGATGGTGCCGTAACAAAGGTTACGTTCCAGGCTTCTTCCTTCAGCCCTTATGTGCTGGTGGCATTGACGGACCCGTCCAAGGATGGTTCCGCTTCTTCCGATGACGCGGCATATCAGGACCAGGAGGAAAGCGGTACTGCAGGGGATAACGATGCCGTACAGCCTTCCGGCAGCCAGGACGAGACCGCAGGGGACGCAGACAGCCAGCAGGCGGCAGCCCAGGAAGGACAGTCCGATACGGCCTCCCAGGATGTTTCTGCATCAGAAGGCACTTCATCTGCTTCTTCGGATGCTTCTTCCGCAGAGGAAGGCGGACAGGCAGAAAGCAGGATTTTAAGCCAGGCGGAAAATGGGATTTCCCATGAAGCTTCCGTCCAGATAGCAAAGACAGCCATATTTTCTTTGTCCACAGCATCATTGGACGAGCAGGACGGCTTGGCCGGCCTTATGGCGGCTGCAGTGGCCGCCGGCGCGACCGGTGATTTGTCTAAGTATATTACTGCCGTAGAGTCTTATAAGTATGAGAATGGAAGATGGGTATCTACCACCGAGTTCACCAATGGCGATACCGCCAAGTTCCAGTTCAGCTACTCGGTCCCATCTGGAGACCTCAGTGATTCGGATGCGACGCTATCTTACAAACTGGGGGATGGTGTCATCGTGCCTTCCAGCGGCCAGTCTGGGGATATAATGGACGCGTCCGAAAATGATGTCGGGGATTACACGATCTCTACAGACGGTACCATAACGATGACATTTAATGACAATCTTGATACAACGGTAGCTTTTACCGGAGAGATTATCTTTGAAGGAACGGTGAAAAACAGCAGCGATACGGATACGGTTACCCATAAATTCAGCGATGGCACTACGATCACGGTAAAGCCTTCCGAAAAAGAAAAAACCACGGACCTTTCGGTTTCGAAAAAGGGAGAACTGGGGAGCGACGGGTTAGTCCATTATACAATTACCGTAAGTACGACAAAGGGCACCGGCGACAAAGTGACGGTCTCTGACAACCTGCAGGGCAGCGGCATGTCCGGCAGCCTGTCTTACAGCAATATTTCCATCAAAGACGGGAATGGCAATACGGTAACGCCTGTCAGCGGCAGCACATTTCCTTTTATACTGCCCAAAATGTCTGCTAACAGCCAGTATGTCATTACCTATACGGTAAAGCCTGGCACGGCAGATAGTAAAACGGGGGAATCTTTCATTCGCAATACCGCCGAGGCTTACAGCGGGGATGACCATGATTCCAACAGTACACAGACTATGGTTACCCACAAGATGCTGGATAAGTACTGGATCTATGGGGACTCCGGAAAATACAAGTGGACTATTACCATTAATCCGGACCGGACGAATATCAGTGGATACATCTTGCAGGATAAATTTACGGCCCAGACCGGAGGGGATCCGATTCGCCTGCCTTCTACTGTGACCGTAACGAACCAGGATGGAAAATCCAAGCAGGTAAGTTTCAAAAATGGGGAGATTACCTTCCCGATTTCGGGATTTTCCTCAACGGATACCTATACGATTACCTATCAGACAGACATTCCTACCGGGACAGAGGGGAGTTCCTATACTTCTACGAACGAGGCGAAGTTCAGCAAAGGTTCCAAGATCTACAGTGCGGACTCGTCCGCAAGCTATACCGTCCCGGAGAAGAAATATGATGTCCAGAAGTGGAGCATTACCGATGATTATGGCAGCCTTACTGGCGCGGGTAGCGCGGAGGTGAAGGATGGCTACAACCTCCTGACCTGGGTAGCCAGGATCGACCTGCCCTCCAAGGTGATTTCAAGCGAGGACATGACATTTGAAGACTTCCTCCAGGACGAGAATGGAAGCCAGGATGCAAGTTTCCACTACACGACCGCAAAACTGCTGAATGATACAAGCCAGACTTATCTGTGGTCAGAAGACAGCACGACGCTGGAGCCCGGAAAAGATTACCGCATTTACGCGGGAAATACAGACATCACCGGCAGCAGTTCGAAGGATAAGATTACAGATTTTAAATTCGTCTTTACCGATGATTACGTCAAAAACCGCCTGAACGGGCAGACTAGTATTTCCCTCCATTACCAGTCCATGGTAGCGACGGATGGCCTGCATGTGGGCAATTCCAGGAAGGTGACAAACAAAGCCCTGGTGCAGGGACAGAGCAGCACCGGTGAATATGTCTATAAGGTAGATGGGGATGTGGACAAGCAGTCCAGTGCTTCCAAAGACGGCCCGTATTCTTCCGGCAATGTCAAAGTGGACCTGGCCAGCGGGAAGATTTATTACCGCCTGCTGGTAAAGGTGAATAAGGATAATGGCACTGCCATTACAATAAAAGATACCATGCCGGACGGGCTTACCGTGGACCCGGATTCCATCAGCGCGAAATATTATGGCGGCGACCCGGATTATAACACGGGTTATACGAAGAATCCTTGGAATAACTCTTCGGATCATCCGGCTGGAGATTTGACAGACAGCTCGATTTTCAGCGCCCAGGTAAGTTCAGATGGGAAGACCCTTACGGCATCCCTTCCGGCGGGAAAATATGCGAACGAGTTCCAATACCTGGTTATTTATTACGCCGCGAATATTGACCAGTCGGAAAATTCCGTCTGGAATGACAAGACCGTGAAGAAGAAGGTCTTTTCCAACAAAGCCACCTGGGAGGAAAAAGGCGCTTCGGATACCCAGGACACGGAAGTAGACAAGAAGGCAAAAACGGTCGAAAAGACCGTGACCCAGCTGAAAGATGGGAAGGGGAATGTAACCAATAACTTAGAGTACCAGATTGTGGTGAACCCGGAGGCAGAAGACCTGGTAGAAGGCAGCGATACCATCCATCTGGCCGATAAAGTAACGGGAGTGACGGAGAGTGCTTACATCCATTTGATACCGGAAAAAACGGTTGTTTACCAATACAGCGAAACGGCAGAAAACCACAGGGGCAGCGTTATGAATGCGCAGAGGTACAGCTATACCTATGACGAAAGCTCCCATCAGCTGGATTTTGAGCTGCCGGATGAAACCGCCATGGTAGTCTGCTATACCTACCATGTACAGCCGGGCGTCAATATGCCTACGATCACCAATGAAGCTTCTATTGAGGGCGTCAGCGGGTCCGGCAGCAAGGTTTCGCAGCAATTGGAAAAGAGTTCTTCTTCCTCCAGCGCCACCCAGAGCGTGCTTTACCTTTACAAGGTAGATGCGGAAAACTATGGCATTTTTCTGCCGAATGTAGAATTTAAGCTGCAGGTGTACGACCCAAGCAAGGTCCAGTGGAATTCCGGGGCGGATGATGGCTGGAGCGATGTATCCACCGTAACCACCGGAGATGGCAGCAACGGTTCGATCCTCGGAGGAGTGAAATTTGCGGAGGGCGATACCGGCAGTCCCGAAAAGGGCAAGTTGTACCGGCTGGTGGAAACAAACAACCCGAACAGTGGGTACGGGTCAAGTGAAAATTATTCTACGATTTATTTTGTATGGATGAACCGGTCGGGAAACAATAGCAATAAGGGTGACATCTGGAGTAATGTCGGAGGATATTACCAACTGGGGATTACGAATAAGGGGCTGACCCAGGATTCCGTCCAGTGGGTTTACGATGACAACTCCATATATGCCACGAACCCATATGAAGCCATCCAGGTCCGGAAAGTCTGGCTGGATCAAAATAACCAGGAGATGGATAACCCCGGAAAGACCGTCACGGTACATCTCCATCGGCAGATCGGGGATTATGTGCATAACCATGTGGCGGTAGACCTTACAGACTCCAATGGAAACGCCAAATCCTATGAGGCAGATGTAGAGCCCGGAACGCCCGTTACCGTTACAATTTGGAGTTCGAACAGTAATATTACCTATAATGGCACAACTTATTCCGGTACCTGGGATGCGGAAAAGGGCTCAACGAAATTTATTATCAGCCTGGGCAATATCCAGAGCGATGGGTCTTATGACATTGATGTTGGCTATGTCCCGAATGTAAAAGATGTGCAGCTGGATTATACCAAGCCCACCCAGATGAATGTCACGGAGGATACAGTGATCGATACCCAGACTTTGAGCACCGCAAACCAGTGGAAATATGTCTGGGATGGCACGACAAAAGATGCCAATGGCAATACCGTTTCCCTGCCGGAGACAGACGGCAAGGGGAACACTTATAAGTATTATATCGAAGAGGACCCGGTAGCCGGTTATACCACTTCTTATTCCAACGGTTCCGAAGCGGTCCAAAGCGGCAAGATCACTGTTACCAACAAGAAGAAGGAATCCAGCGGCTATGAGCTGCCGGAGACCGGCGGAAAAGGCCCGGTGCGGTATCTTTTCGCAGGCACCCTGCTGATGGGCGCGTCAGCCCTCCTCCTGTTATCCAGGAGGAAACGCAGGAGAGGCGGATAATATAGAGGATATTTACCCTTACATGGAGGGACAGGCCAAACCTGGCCATCCGTATTACTTCATTATTCATTTTCCGGTCAAAACCTATGCTGGAGAGGGGGTTAACGCTTTTAAAGCAAAGGGGCAGGAAAGTTAAACGTTATTAGGCCATGTAAAAAACGCACTTTGGGCGCGGCCTGCGGCCATGATCATTTGGGTGATGGCAGATAGTAGGGAGCTGGCAGGTGTAAAAGCGGCATCCGCTGTTCCCAAAACAAAGTTGGTTATATTGATTTTAAGGACAACCATGAAACAGCTACAAGAGGAGAATGCTATGAGATTAAGGAAAAAGCTGGCCAGCATTTTTTTGGCGCTGGCAATGGCCCTTGTTACCATGCTGGGCACAGGGATTCCGGCACTGGCAGCAGACAGTACAGGCAACTCATTGACAGTCAAGAATACGGGTTCAACCGCCCATACCTTTGAACTGTACCAGATTTTCACCGGCGACCTTTCCGACGGCGTGCTTTCCAATCTCCAGTGGGGCAGCGGCGTCACTTCTGCCGGGCAGGCAGCTTATGGGACCGCTTCCACAGAAGCAGGAAAGCTGACATCTGAAGCAGAAGCAAAAAAATTTGCGGATGGCCTGGTGGAAAACAGCTATCTGACCGGCGCAACCACTTCTGATGAAATCGCTGCCGGCAGCAGTTATACATTCAGCAATCTGGCAGCAGGTTATTACCTGGTCGTGGATCAAGCCACATCCCAGGATGGCCAGACCAATGGCGCTTACACCGCCTATATTTTCCAGGTAGTAGGAAATGTTACCCAGAATACCAAGCTGGATGTGCCTACGATCAATAAGCAGGTTTATGACAATAATGATACCAATACGGCAGCAGTTACCGACCCGACGAAAGTGGCAAAGGGTGACTGGCATGAAACCGCGGACCATGACATCGGGGATTCCATCCCGTATAAGGTTACGGGTACCCTTCCGTCCAATTATTCGGATTATACTACTTATACGACTTATACCATCACCGATACGATGTCTGACGGGCTGACCCCTCCGGATGCATCTACTGTTAAAGTTTATCTGATGCATAATGGTTCCGAAACGGATGTGACAAGATATTTCGACGCTTCCGTTAAAGGGCAGGTGCTCACAGTAGCACTGAAGGAAGGCGGAGACCTGAAGAAGGTTACGACCGATCCTACCGATAACATTATCGTGTATTACAACGCCACTTTGAACAAAAATGCAGTCATCGGCGGGTCAGGCAACCCGAATACGGTCAACCTCCAGTATTCCAATAACCCGAACCAGGGCGGCGATGGAGAAAAGGGCAAGACCCCGGATGTCAAGAATGTCGTATTTACTTACAAGCTGGATGTCAACAAGTTCAAAGATTCCAAGGACGTACAGACAGACGAGGCTACGTTCAAACTGTATAAGGAAATGTCGGATGGCACCGTTCAGGAAGTAGCGATCGCTGCAGGCACGAACAAGACCTATACCGCTTCCGGCCTGGATGATGGCAAATACATCCTGCAGGAGACCAAGGCACCGGCTGGTTATAACAAGATGGAAGGCACCGTTACCTTTAACGGGACTACTTATGAAAATGCCACCGAGTTTGAGATCATGCCTACATATGAAGGTGGGACAGACCCGAAGGTTACAAAGCTGGAAGCTGATAATGTCAGCGGAGGCATGGTAGAGTTCAGCGCAGACCTTTCTGCCGGCGCGGTTTCCACCGACATCATAGACCAGAAAGGATCCTCCCTTCCGTCCACCGGCGGCATGGGCACCACGATCTTCTATATCATTGGTGCAGTGCTTGTCATTGGCGCAGGCGTACTCCTGGTAACAAAGAAAAGGATGGAGAAAAAATAATCCGGGATCAAAGGGATCCTGCCATGCCGGTGGAAAGCACAGGCTGCATAAGGGCATGGACCAGGCCGACCATCGTGATCTGACGGCGGTCGGAAACAATACAGCATCCTGAAAAGGATGGGAGAAAGATTTATGATTCCTGTTTTGCGGGGACGGGCATGCCCGCCCACACAAGGCAGGGCTAAGAAGGAGTCTGGCGGCGTGCTTTCCAAACGAAAGGGAGGAAGAGGGCTGCCGGACTGCTTTTTGGCAGACTTGTGATATGAAAAAAAAGTTATCGACAGCGCTTTTCGTGCTTGCGTTCCTGGCCGGGTTATCCTTGCTTCTATATCCTACAGTCAGTGACTGGTGGAACGGCCTTCACCAGACTTATGCTGTGGCTTCCTATATTAAGCAGGTATCGAATCATTCGGCAGAAGAGAACCAGAAGCTCTGGGACGAGGCAGAAGCTTACAACGAAAAATTATACGAGTCTGGAGAAGGCATTCATGACCTTACGCCGGAGGAGGAAAAGGAATATGACAGCCTCCTGAATGTAGGTGGGGACGGGATCATGGGATATGTCACGATTCCCAAGATCCATGTACAGCTCCCGGTTTACCATGGGACAGATGAGGCAGTGCTGGAAATTGCCATCGGGCATGTTACAGGAAGTTCCCTCCCGGTGGGAGGTCCGAATACCCACTGCGTCATTTCCGGACACAGGGGGCTGCCTTCAGCTAGGCTTTTTACGGATATTGACCAGCTCCAGGAAGGGGATACCTTTACGTTAAACGTTCTGGACCAGACCCTGACCTATGAAGTGGACCAGATCCGCACCGTCCTTCCGGACGAGCTGGATGATTTGGCGATCCAGGAAGGGCAGGATTACTGCACGCTGGTGACCTGTACCCCATATGGGGTCAATACCCACAGGCTGCTGGTAAGGGGACACAGGATCCCCAACGCGGCGGATAATGCCCATGTGGTGGCGGATGCCGTACAGGTAAGCCCGCTGGTGGTGGCACCGCTGATCGCGGTAGTAATCCTTCTGATCCTGCTGTTGTGGCTCTTTTTAAATAACCGGTCAAGAAAGAAAAAGGCGAGGCTTGGCATAGGCAGCCCAAAGGCTCGCGGCGGAAAAAGGAAAGATGGTGGCAAAGCATGAAGACAATAAAGAGAGAAAAAGGAATAACTTCTTTTTTGCCGTTCTCTCGGGGAAAAGGAGCTCCCAGGGAGGGGAAAAGCCGGAAGGCAGGAGCCGGAAAAAGGATTGCGGCGCTGCTGTTTACTTTCTTTTTTGCATTCTGCTTTTCTTTTTCCGGGAAAATAACCATGGCGGAGGAAGGATCCAATTCCCTCCGGCTGGATGGTGTGGCGGATGGCATGTCTGTCAGCTTGTATGAAGTGGCAGCAAAGCAGGAGGACGGGTCCTTTGCTTTGACACAGGATTTTGCTTCTGCCGGGGTGAAAGTGGATGGCCTTTCTTCCGATGAATTGGCAAGCCTGGGCACTACGATGGATGCTTATATCGCGGAAAAACAGCCCAATCCGGTTTCCACCCAGACAGCGGCAGGAGGTTCCTGCCAGTGGACCGGGCTGGAAGACGGGTTATATATTGCAGTTGCCCCTGTATTTAACCAGGATGGGAAACTGATGGAATATTCCCCTATCGTGGCCTACCTGCCTTACACGGAAGACGGCAACTGGGTCCGGGATATGCGGGCGCAGGTGAAAGCACCTTCCGAGGTGCCTCAGGATACCGTCATGAGCGTTTATAAAGTCTGGGAAGATGGGGACGGCAGCGGCAGGCCACAGAGCATTTCGGCATCCCTTGTGCAGCAGGACAGCACGGGAAGCCGGGTTTATGATACCCAGGTTTTGGACCAGGACAACAACTGGAGCTATACCTGGACAAAACTCCCGCAGGGATATTCTTACCGGGTGGTGGAAAGCCAGGTACCGGAAGGATATACCCAGTCGATCGCGGTGGAAGGAAATAAGACGGTCATTACGAATACAAAGAGTTCCGGGCAGGACAAAAACAGCGGCAAAGGAAGCGGCAGTTCTTCCGGAAAGCTCCCCCAGACCGGACAGCTTTGGTGGCCTCTTCCTTACCTGGCAGCAGGCGGGCTGCTGTGCCTCCTGATTGGTTTTTGGCAGAAGTATTCAACTGAAAAGAAAGCGTAATGAAAGTACTTTCGCGAAGAGGTTTTAACAGAAAGGCTTTAGATAGAAGGTTATGAAAAAGAAAGGATGGAAAGCCTGGATCGCCATCGGGCTGCTGCTTCTGGCAGCAGCCCTTTTTCTCGCTTTATTTAATGTATATGATTCCTGGCGCGCGGGAGTAGATGCCAGGCAGGTCCAGTCTTCATTGGAAGGACAGATGCCAGGGCAGGGAGACGGAGAAGAAAGCGGGGATAGTGAAACAGAGGCTGATGATGAAATATCCCACCTGTTGGAAGACCGGGAAATGCCAACTGTTGAAGTGGATGGGAACCGTTATATCGGCTATCTGGAATTTCCTTCCCTGCATCGTAAGCTTCCCGTGATGGATGAATGGGATTATGACAAGCTCAAAACTGCACCCTGCAGGTACAGCGGTTCTGTGTATAAAAACAACCTGGTAATTGCCGGACATAATTATATCAGCCATTTCGGACCGGTCCGTTACCAGAAAATCGGCACAGAGGTCGATTTTATTGACGCGGATGGCGTAAAATACACTTATGAGATATCCGACATCGAAGTCCTGGATCCATATGATATAAACGATATGACGCAGACAGACGGAGGATGGGACCTGACGCTTTTCACCTGTACGACGGGAGGAAAAGCACGGTACGCCATACGCTGCACCAGGACGGATATGGCAGGACAATGACCTGCGGCTGTTTATGTGGATTTGTGGCAGCTGTGGCAGGAGGAATCTCGAAGAAATGAAAAATCTGGAAGGGATAAAGCCCCAGATGGTTTGAATGTTAGAAACATTTACGGCAGGAAAATCTCTGGGAGAAGCAGGGCATATTCGGTATAAAAACCGGTGGAGGGCAGGATATGCAGGAAGACGAGAAAACTCAGGAAGAGATTATAAATGACAATGCTCCCCGGGAAGGGAATCCGGATGGGGATATGCTAAAGGAAGCATCTTCCGGGAGCGTCGCCCAAAAGCAGGAAGTTTCGATGAAAGAGACAGCCAGGGCAGATGCTTCAATAAAGAATCATCCACCAGAAGAAGCTGCTGGAGTAGATACAGGAGAGGCTTCCAAAGAAGGCGTT
The DNA here is from genome assembly GCA_902797185.1 of uncultured Lachnospiraceae bacterium. Taxonomy (GTDB): domain Bacteria; phylum Bacillota; class Clostridia; order Lachnospirales; family Lachnospiraceae; genus RUG14243. The sequence continues at coordinate 1,591 of CADBRV010000098.1, read as the reverse complement.
ACAGATACAAGCGCAACAGAAGAGGACGACACCCAGACCGGAAAAGAAGCTTTCATGGAAGAGCAGTTCCAGGATTCTCATGCCGCCCGTCCTAAGTGGCGCGGTTTTGGGAAAAAGAAAGAGACAGAGGAAAACCGCTTAAAGCATCTTGGCAGGGCACAGCTTTTGCAGCTGCTTTATGAAACAGTATCCGAAAAGGAGAAGTTGGTGCAGCAGCTTTCGGAAGCCAAAAAGCAGTTAGAGGACAAGCAGGTAAAAATCCAGAAGGCGGGTTCCATCGCTGACGCGGCACTGCAGCTCAACGGGATTTTTGAAAAAGCCCAGGAAGCGGCAGACCAGTACCTTTCCAGCATCAAGGATGCGGCTCCGGCAGACCTTAAGGAAGTCCAGGAAGGCTCCAAAAAGGAAGCAAAGAAAACCCTGGAGGACGCGAAGGCAGAAGCTGAAAAAACCCTGGAGGACGCAAACGGAAAGTCAGACAGGATCCTGGAAGAGGCGAAGGAAAAAGCAGAAAAAATCCTGGAGGAAGCGAGGTCAAAGTCAGACAAGACTGCGGAAGACGCAAAGGCAAGGGCAAACAAGACCCTGAAGGATGCGGAGAAAACTTTGAAAGATGCGCAGGAAAAAGCTGGGAAGGTTGTGACGGATGCCGAGGCAAAAGCAGACAGGACTTTGAAAAATGCAAAGGAGGAAGCGGAAAAATTCCTGGAAGATTCAAAGGGGAAAGCCGCTGAAATCCGCAACAAAGCCGATACCGAATCCGGGCAGGTTTTTGACGACGCAAAAAAGAAATCACAGAAGATCCTGGGAGAAGCTTCAAAGGAAGCGGAAAAGCTGCTGGATGAGGCGAAAAAGCAGGCAGAGGAAATAAAGACAAAAGCAAAGAAAGATTCAGATGCTGCCCGGGTAAATGCGCAGAAAGAAGTGGAAGAGAAGCTGGGAAAAGCCGGTCAGAAGGCAAAAGAAACTTTGGAAAAAGCCCGCGCACAGGCAGAAGAGACCAACCGCCAGGCAGAGGAAACTTTAGGCGAAGCCTGCGTACAGGCAGAAGAAAAACTGGACCAGGCACAGCAGCAGGCAAAAGAAATCTTAGCGAAAGCGAAAAAAGAAGCAAAAGACACCCTGGAACAGGCAGTTATAGACGGGAAAAACGTCCGCAGGGGCGCCCATATGAAAGCTGACCAGGTACAAGAAGCTGCCCGGAAAGCGGCAGAGGCCATCCTGGAAGAAGCACGCAGGAAGAGGGACGAATGGTCCGCCCAGAGACAGGATGACCGGAAAGACAGCGAACCGGGAACCATTTCCCATACCCGGCTGGACAGGATAAAGCTGTGGGACCAGGATGGTGTAAAGGACAGCGGGCCTAAAGGGCAGGATGTTTTGGACGCAGAAAATGTGCAGCTGGAGAAAGCGGAAAAGCAAACCACAGACGGGCTGCCGGAGAAGGCAGAAAAGCAAAACGCAGACGGGCTGCCGGAGAAGGCAGAAAAGCAAAACGCGTACGGGCTGCCGGAGAAGGCAGAAAAGCAAAACGCAGACGGGCTGCCAGAGAAGGAGGAAAAGAAAAAAGCGGACGGGCTGCCGGAGAAGG
>CADBRV010000097.1 GCA_902797185.1 uncultured Lachnospiraceae bacterium | reverse complement strand
ATTGAAAAAGCGGCGGGCCTTATCAGCGGGGAGCTGGTCATGTGCTACCCGCCTGGCATCCCGATCCTGACCCCCGGGGAAAAAGTGACGGAGGAAATCATTGAATACATCGAGTATGCCAGGGAAAAAGGATGTTCCCTGATGGGCACCCGGGACCCGGAGTGCACGCTGCTGGATGTGATGGCCTGAGACAGCTGCCACTTTTGGGAAGATGAAAGGACGGATGAGACAAGCCATTCCGGCCATGGAACACAGGCTGCTAGTGATGTCTGTTGGGTATAGCAGGATTCATCATCCTTTTGGCGGAATAGAAAGCGACAGCTGTATAGAAGGTTTGGAAGGATAGAGGAAAGCGGCGGGAACGCTTTCAAAGCAGAGGAAAGGGGATAGGAATGGAAATCTGGTTTTCCCAGGCAGATACCGACAACGCGCGGTTCCAGATCCGCGTGGAAAAGCAGCTGTTTTCCGGGCAGAGCGATTACCAGCGCATAGACGTTTTTGAGACACCGGAATTCGGGAAGATGATCGTGCTGGATGGCGAAATCATTTTCTCGGAAGCGGATGAATTTATTTATAACGAAATGGTGGTCCATGTCCCCATGGCGGTCCATCCCCATGTGAAGGATGTGCTGATCATCGGCGGCGGGGACGGTGGCGTGGCGAAAGTTTTGACCATGTATCCGGAGATCGAGAACATCAACGTGGTGGAACAGGACGAGATGTTTGTGGAAGTCTCCCGGAAGTTTTTCCCGGAAACCGCCAAAGGCTTTGACGATGAGCGGGTCCACATCACCAACATGGACGGCCTGCGTTTCCTTCGCCGCTGCTCCGATAAATACGACCTGATCATCAATGATTCCACGGATCCCTTTGGACATACCGAGGGGCTGTTTACGAAAGAGTTTTACGGCAGCAGCTACCGGGCGCTGCATGAGGACGGCATCATGGTCTACCAGCATGGGAGCCCTTTTTATGACGAAGATGAAGCGGCATTTCGGGCGATGCACCGGAAGGTTTACCGCTCTTTCCCCATCAGCCGTGTTTACCAGGCCAGCATCCCCACCTGTGCGGCAGGTTATTGGATGTTCGGCTTTGTTTCGAAAAAATACCACCCCATCCGGGATTTCGATCCTGACAGATGGAAGGCCAGGAATCTGAAAACCTGGTATTACACCACCAACCTGCACCGTGGCGCTTTTATGCTGCCGAAATATGTAGAAGATATTCTTTCAGAGGAGGAAAACCGCACATGAAAAAAATGATGGTGATTGGCGCAGGCGGCGTCGCATCTGTCGCAATCCACAAAATCTGCCAGAATGAGGAAACCTTCCGCGACCTTCTGATCGCCAGCCGCACAAAAGAAAAATGCGACAAATTGAAGGATGAGCTTTCAGGCAAAACCAAGGTAAATATTACCACGGCACAGGTGGACGCGGATGACGCCAAAGCTACCGCTGCTTTGATCAAATCCTACCAGCCGGACGTGGTGCTGAACCTGGCGCTCCCCTACCAGGACCTGAGCATCATGGATGCCTGCCTGGAAGCAGGAGTAGACTATGTGGATACGGCCAACTATGAGCCGGAGGATACGGATGACCCGAAATGGCGTGAAATTTATGAAAAGCGCTGCAAAGAGCTGGGTTTTTCCGCTTATTTTGACTATTCCTGGCAGTGGGCTTATGAAGACAAGTTCAAGGAAGCCGGGCTGACCGCCCTTTTGGGAACAGGGTTTGACCCGGGAGTTACTTCTGTTTTTGCGGCATACGCAAAGAAACATTATTTCGATACGATTGACACCATCGATATCCTGGACTGCAACGGCGGCGACCATGGGTATGCTTTTGCCACCAATTTCAACCCGGAAGTAAACCTCCGGGAAGTATCCGCACCGGGTTCCTATTTGGAAAATGGCAAGTGGGTGGAGATCGCCCCCATGTCCATCAAGAGGGAATACGATTTTGACGGCGTCGGGAAAAAGGACATGTACCTGCTGCACCATGAGGAGATTGAAGCCCTCGGGAAGCACATGCCGGAAGTAAAGCGGATCCGTTTCTTCATGACCTTCGGCCAGAGCTATCTGGACCATATGCGTTGCCTGGAAGACGTGGGCATGCTTTCCACGACTCCGGTGATGTATGAAGGCAGGGAAATCGTCCCGATCAAGTTTTTGAAAGAGCTGCTTCCGGATCCGGCTACTTTGGGACCGCGTACCAAGGGCAAAACCAACATCGGCTGCATTTTTACCGGTAAAAAAGACGGCAAGGACAGGAAGCTTGCCATTTACAATATCTGCGACCACCAGGAATGCTATAAGGAAGTGGGTTCCCAGGCAATTTCCTACACCACCGGCGTGCCTGCCATGATCGGCGCCATGCTGGTGTCTGAGGGCGTATGGAAAAAGCCGGGCGTATTTACTACTGATGAATTTGACCCGGATCCCTACATGGATGCCTTGAATAAATGGGGGCTTCCGTGGAAAGTCGACGAAGACCCGGTACTGGTGGACTGAGGAGCTATATGAAAATCACAGACATCCCGACTCCGTCTTATGTCATCGATGAAAAAAAACTCCGGGAAAATCTGGAAATCCTCCAGCAGGTGAAACAGGAAGCCGGCTGCCGGATCCTGCTGGCGCAGAAGGCGTTTTCCGCTTTCTGCGAATACCCGCTGATTGGAAAATACCTGGATGGAACTACTTCCAGCGGCCTGTTTGAGGCAAGGCTGGGCTATGAAGAGATGGGGAAGGAAAACCATATTTTCTCGCCGGCTTACCGTCCGGAGGAAATCGAAGAGATCGCCGGGATCTGCGGGCATGTTATTTTTAATTCCTTTTCCCAGCTTTCCCGCTTTGGCAGGATAGTGGCAGAGATTCACCGGCAGCAGGAGGGAAAGGAAGCGAGGGTTTCTCTTCTGGAAGCTTGTTCCGGAATGGCGCAAGACCAGCCGTCAGGCTCAAAAGGCGCAGATGCAGAGGCTGCTTTCAAAGAGCCTGATGGCGGTCGGGATAGCGTCCGGGATGATTACGTGGGAACCGGCATCGGCCTTAGGCTGAACCCGGAATGCTCCACCCAGGAAGGACACGCAATATACGATCCCTGCGCGCCGGGCTCCCGCCTGGGCATTACCAGGGAAAATTTTGACAAGGGGATGGAACAGCACCCGGAAGCGTTTTCCCTGGTGGATGGGTTGCACATTCATACGCTCTGCGAGCAGGATTCCGACGCGCTGGAGGAGACGATCCGTGCGGTGGAGGAGAAGTTCGGGGATATCCTGCGCCTGCCCCAGGTCAGATGGCTGAACCTGGGCGGCGGCCACCATATCACCCGGGAAGGGTATGATATCGGCAGGCTGGTAAAGGTCGTGCGGCATCTGAGGGAAACTTATGATGTCAGCATTTACCTGGAGCCGGGGGAAGCAGTTGCTTTAAATGCCGGTTACCTGGTGACAGAAGTAATGGACCGGGTGGAAAACGGCATCACGACGTTGATCCTGGATGCTTCCGCCGCCTGCCATATGCCGGACGTGCTGGAAATGCCATACCGTCCTCCGCTGAAAGATGCCGGCGTCCCGGGAGAGAAGAAATATACGTTCCGTTTAGCTTCGCTGACCTGTCTTGCCGGAGACATGATCGGGGATTATTCCTTTGACCGGGACGTCCAGCCGGGAGAGCGGCTTTATTTTGAGGATATGGCGATCTATTCCATGGTCAAAAATAATACCTTTAACGGGATCGGCCTGCCATCTATTTATGCCATGGATGAAGACGGGAACTGCAGGCTGGTGAAGAAGTTCGGATATGAAGATTTTAAAATGAGGCTTTCCTAAACAGCGTGTTTTGGAAAGCCAGGCCAGCGCCATGAATGTTATGCATGCAGGCAAGGCGCAGCCTGCGTCGCCGCCCTTTGGGCGGTGATATAACAGGATAGCCGCGCCATAAAAACGCCTTGCGGGCGAGACATGGCCTGCGTCGCCGCCCTTCGAGCGATGACATAAGGAGAAAGAACAAGATGAATGAAAGCAGGATCCTGCACAGCCTTCCGTCACAGGACCATTTCCATATGCCGGCGGAATATGAGCCCCATCGGGGCACGATGCTGGTCTGGCCAGTCCGCCCTGGTTCCTGGACCAATGGCGGACGGGAGGCGGGGAAAGTATTTCTTCAGGTGGCATTTGCTTTGGCGCAGGAGGAAGAAGTCTGGATCCTGGCGGATAAAGATCATGCCCTGCAGGTCCGAGAGCTGGTGAAAAGGCACGGTCTTAAAGGGACAGTGACCGGGGACAAAGACCACGCCCCGCAGGTGTGGGAACTGGTGGTGCAGGCTGCGGCAAACGATGTGGAATCTGGAGCAGGACGAATCCATGTATTGGAGATTCCCACAGATGATGCCTGGGCCAGGGACATCGGCCCGACATTTGTGGTAAACAGCGAAAGCGGCGAAACCCGTGGGATTGACTGGCAGTTTAATGCCTGGGGTGGCAGCGTGGATGGGCTTTACGCGGAATGGGACCAGGATAACCGGGCTGCTTCCGCTTTCTGCCATGCCTTGGGATATGATTATTACGACGCCCAGGACTTTGTGCTGGAAGGCGGCTCCATCCATTCGGACGGGGAAGGAACCCTTTTGGTGACAGAATCCTGCCTCTTGAGTGCGGGGCGTAACCCGGGGCTTTCAAAGGAACAGATTGAAAGGCGCCTTCTGGACATGCTGGGGGCGGAAAAAACCTTATGGCTCCCCCGGGGCATCTGGCAGGATGAAACCAACGAGCATGTGGACAATGTGTGCGCGTTTACAAAGCCTGGTGAGGTGGCGCTGGCATGGACGGATGACCCGGAAGACCCGCAGTATGCCCTGAGCCATGCAGATCTGGAATATCTAAGCGACCAGACGGATGCCAGAGGACGCAGGATCGTGGTCCATAAGCTCCCTATCCCGGATGTCCCGGTGACAATCACGCAGGAAGATTTGGATGGGCTGTCTTTTGCGCCGGGAGAAGATACCCGGGAGGCGGGAGAGCGCCTGGCGGCAAGCTACGTGAATTTTTATATCGGAAACGGGGTCGTGCTGGTACCGGCTTTTGGCGGGGAAAATAAAAAGTCCGATGACCGGGCAGCCAGGATTTTGGCAGACCTTTTTCCAGACCGCCGCGTTTTACAGATCCCTGCCAGGGCAGTCATCGTGGGCGGCGGCAACCTCCACTGTATCACGCAGCAGGTGCCGAAAACCTTCATGAGTTAGAAAGGACATACACTGCATTCCAAACCGTCATTCGGATCATGCGGCCGGTACATCGTCAGGGAACCTCTCACTGAAGCGGGCTCCCCTTACGATATAGAGAGGAAAAAAATATGAGGAAGGTGACCCTTGCCACAGTGCAGATGCGGATGTCTGCTTCCGTGAAAGAAAATATAGAAAAGGCGGATAAGATGGTGCGCCAGGCTGCGGGGCAGGGTGCTAACGTGGTCCTGCTGCCGGAGCTTTTCGAGCGCCCGTACTTCTGCCAGGAACGCCGCTACGAATATTATGAGTATGCGCAGACGGTGGAAGAAAATGCCGCGGTCCGGCATTTCCGCGATCTTGCCAAAGAGCTTGGCATCGTGGTCCCGGTAAGCTTTTACGAAAAGGACGGCCTTGTGCTGTACAATTCCGTTGCCATGGTGGACGCGGACGGCGGGGTGCTGGGCGTTTACCGTAAAACCCATATCCCGGACGACCATTATTACCAGGAAAAATTTTATTTTACGCCGGGCAATACCGGCTTTCAGGTATGGGATACCCGCTTCGGCCGCATCGGTGTCGGGATCTGCTGGGACCAGTGGTTTCCGGAAGCAGCCCGCTGCATGGCGCTCCAAGGGGCAGAGCTGCTGCTTTATCCTACCGCTATCGGTTCGGAACCGATCCTTCTGACCGATTCGATGCCCCATTGGCGCAGGGTCATGCAGGGCCACGCGGCGGCAAACCTTATGCCGGTGGCAGCAGCTAACCGGACCGGGCTGGAGAAGGTGGAGCCTTGCGAGGAAAATGGAGGGCAGAAGTCCCAGCTTCAGTTCTACGGGTCTTCTTTTATCACAGATGGGACAGGCGGGATCCTGCAGGATGGCTGCCGCGATAAGGAAGAAATCCTGCTGCAGGAGTTTGACTTAGACCAGCTTGCCAAGGACCGGCTGAGCTGGGGGCTTTTCCGTGACCGCAGGCCGGAGTGCTACGGGGACATAGGAAGGTTTTCATTCGAGAGGCTTAGATGATAACTAGGGGGCTGATTGAAGACAAATTAACACAGCAGCATTCTGTTTCCACAACTTTATCCACTATCGTCCTGTTGTTCCCTTATGCGAAAACAGGATTTTGTGGAAAAGCAGTAAAAAGGAGATTAACCGCATGGAGAAAGAATCAATACAAATAGGCGGCATGCCTTGCGTTGTATATAAAAGCAGACAGTTTACGGATCTTGGGGAAGACCATCAGGGCAGCACTGCGGAGCCGGTTTTCCTCTTGCTCCAGCCGGTGGATGACCATGACCTGGAAGGCATGGACAGGGAAGCAGAGCTGGTGGAAAAATCATCGGGAGCGCCCTTTCTTCTTGCGGCATGCAAAGTGGAAGATTGGAACAAGGACCTTACGCCTTGGGCTGCACCGCCAGTTTGGGGGAAGGAGCCCTTTGGAGACGGGGCGGAAAAGACACTTTCGTTCCTGTCGGAACAGGTTGTCCCATATTTAAAGGAAAAATACCATCTGCCGGAATATCTTTCCAACAGGGCATCTATAGCGGATCACTCTAAGGCGGAAGAGCGCGCGGCAGAGGATTCTTCGATAGAGAGTTCACCAGAAAGCCCTTCGATAGGCATTTCCCGCACTGGAGCATCTGGAGCAGAAGAGTTAAAAGCAGGTGCCGCACCGGCTTTAAAGATCATCCTCGGCGGGTATTCGCTGGCAGGATTCTTTTCCCTTTGGGCTGCGTATGAAACCGGGATTTTCTCAGCTGTAACGGCAGCATCTCCCTCTGTCTGGTATCCGGGATGGATGGATTATGCAAAGGGGCATGTGCCCCAGGCAGACGCAGTTTACCTCAGCCTTGGAAAAAAGGAGGAGAAAACGAAGAATAAAGTAATGGCAGCCGTGGGAGACTGCATCCGCAGCCAGCATGACATCCTGGATGGGCAGGGCATCCCCAATACGCTGGAATGGAATGAAGGTAACCATTTTGTCCATCCGGAAGAACGGACCGCGAAGGGGTTTGCCTGGTGCATGCAGCAGCT
>CADBRV010000096.1 GCA_902797185.1 uncultured Lachnospiraceae bacterium | reverse complement strand
CGGTTCCGGCAGTTTCTGGGATTCCTTAAGGCCTTCCGGAAGCTTGATACCGCATACTTCCCCGGTCTTCTGATAGCTTGCCCAGCCACTGCCTGTGATATATCCGCGGACGATGCATTCCAAAGGAAGCATCTCCAGCTTTTTGCACATCATGCTGTTGCCGTCAAATTCCGGCTTCTGGAAAAATTCCGGCATGTCTTTCACATCCACGGAAATCATATGGTTCGGCACGATGTCCTTGGTCAGATTAAACCAGAACCGGCTCATCTGGGTCAGGATGGCGCCTTTGTCCGTCACCTTGTTTTTCAAAATCACATCAAAGGCAGAAATCCGGTCGGTGGCCACCATGATCAGGCTGTCGCCGTTGTCGTAAATCTCCCTTACTTTGCCTTCCTTGATCGGTTTAAACTCCTGCATAATCTGCTCCTTTTTTGATATGCTCCAACTTGCCCTTATTCAAGAACAATGCGGTGTGGACGCCACACCGCATCAGCAGAAAAATTTTATCACATTTTTTCTTTTTTGAGAAGGGAAACACCTGTCATCTCTTCCGGCTGCGGAAGCCCCATCATTTCCAGCAGGGTGGGGGCGATGTCTGCCAGCTTCCCGTTTCCCTTAAGGCCATAGCCTTCCTTGTAATTAACCAGTACAAATGGCACCGGATTGGTGGTATGTGCCGTGAATGGCTCTCCTGTCTCGTAATCCACCATCATCTCGCAGTTGCCGTGGTCCGCGCAGAGGAACATCTGGGCATCCTCTTCCAGGATGGCATCATATGCCCTGCCTACGCAGGTGTCGATGGCTTCCACTGCCTTGACCGCCGCCTCAAAGACGCCGGTGTGACCAACCATGTCCGGGTTGGCGAAATTGATGATGATGACGTCGTATCTGCGGCTGTGGATGGCTTTTACCAGGTTGTCACATACCTCGTAAGCACTCATCTCCGGCTTCAGGTCATAGGTCGCCACCTTCGGGGACGGCACCAGGATCCGGTCTTCGCCGGGGTTGGGTTCTTCCACGCCGCCGTTGAAGAAGAACGTGACGTGGGCATATTTTTCGGTCTCTGCCAGGCGCAGCTGCGTCTTGCCCAGCTTGGAAAGGTATTCCCCTAAGGTATTTGCCAGTTTCACTTTGTCAAAAGCGATGTGGGTATTGGGGATCGTGTCATCGTATTCCTTAAAGCATACGAAAAAGGTCTTCGGATGGACTTTCCTGGCAAAGCCGTCAAATTCATCCGCGCAGAACGCCCTGGTGATCTGGCGTGCCCGGTCCGGACGAAAGTTGTAAAAAATAACGGAATCGCCATCTTCCACTGTCGCTACCGGCTTTCCATCTTTTTTCACCGCGAAAGGCACCACAAATTCGTCCGTCACGCCGCCATCGTAGGAAGCCTGCATGCCATCGTGGGCGCTGGCTGCCTCGTTACCGATGCCCTGGGTCAGGATGTCATAAGCCTTTTCTTCCCTGTCCCATCTGTTGTCACGGTCCATGGCATAATAACGGCCGCTGACAGAAGCAATCTCTCCTACGCCGATCTGGCGGATCTTTTCTTCCAGCTGGTCAATGTAGCCGATTCCGGATGTGGGAGGCGTATCCCTGCCGTCCATGAAGCAGTGCACATAAACTTTGGAAAGACCGCGGCGCTTTGCCATTTCCAGGAGGGCATAAAGGTGGTCCTGGTGGCTGTGCACGCCGCCGTCCGATAAAAGCCCCCACAGATGCAACGCTTTCCCGTTCTCCTTAAGCCGGTCCATGGCTTCGATTAAAACCGGGTTTTCATAAAAATCGCCATCTTCAATGGCTTTGGTAATCCGGGTCAGGTCCTGGTAGACAATCCTGCCGGCGCCCATGTTCATGTGCCCGACTTCGGAGTTGCCCATCTGGCCGTCCGGCAGGCCTACGGCAAGGCCGCTGGCATAACCCTTCTGCCAGGGATATTTTTTCAGGAGCGCGTCAATATGGGGCTTCTTTGCTGCCTTTACGGCATTTCCTTCCGCCTTCTCATTGATGCCGAACCCGTCCAGGATCATCAAGATCGTCGTTTTCTTTTCCATATCCTATCCTTTAAAAAAGGCATTTCCCTTCTGTCAGACGGCTGCGGCTGCCATCAGGATGGCCTGTCCACAGCCGCTCTGCCCAGGCAGCTATGCCCTGCCGCTAAATGGCCGAAGTTTTCTGCCATCCATAGCAGCGGGCTGCTGCATCCTGCATGGGCAGCCGTCCTTTGCCGAAAAGGGAAATGCTCACTTTTGAAATGATCCGGGTGGCAGGGTTTGAGCATCCTGCTGCCGTCCGGAAAAATGGTTTTCGTGAAATAAATCCAGCAGTCTGCCGGCTGGCATCGGTTTATGGCTGGCTTAGCTGCTTGCTGGCCGGCCGCTGGTCGTGTTGTCCTGCTTACCGGTTTACAATCTGTCCGAATTCCGGTTTCAGGGAAGCGCCGCCTACCAGGCCGCCGTCGATATCCGGCTGGTCAAACAGGTCTTTTGCGGTCTTGGCATTTACGGAACCGCCATAGAGGATCCGGATCTCTTCGGATACGCCTTCGCCGTACAGTTCTTTGATGCATTCACGGATTGCCGCGCATACTTCCTGTGCCTGTGCCGTGGTAGCGGTCTTGCCGGTGCCGATGGCCCAGATCGGTTCATAAGCGATGATGGCGGTCTTGGCCTGGTCTGCCGTCACGCCCAGGAATGCGATCTTGACCTGCTGGCGGATCCAGTCAATGGTAATGCCCTGCTCCCTCTGCTCAAGGCTCTCGCCGCAGCAGATAATCGGGGTGATACCGTGCTCAAAAGCTTTCAATACTTTCTTATTGACGGTCTCATTGGTCTCAGCGAAATAGGTCCTGCGCTCGGAATGCCCAAGGATGACATATTCCACACCCGCGTCTACCAGCATAGCCGGGGAGATCTCTCCGGTATAAGCGCCTTTTTCCTCAAAATACATGTTCTCAGCGCCAATGTGGATGTTGGATCCCTTGGCTGCTTCCTTTGCCGGGATGATGTCGATCGCCGGCACGCAGAGGATGACGTCCTCTTCATCATTCTTTACAAGCGGCACCAGTTCCTTGATCAAAGCTGCTGCTTCGGAAGGTGTCTCATTCATTTTCCAGTTGCCTGCGGCAACAATCCTTCTAGCCATCTATTTTCCTTTCTCTCTTTGTACTGCCCTCCGCAAGTTCCTGCCTGCAGCGCTATTGGATACCTTGCTGCATCCTCCTGCCTGCACTGTCATTTGCATGCTATGCTTTCATTTCCTTTATCCGCAGCATCACCGCATAGGAACTGCTTCGAGGCGTCTGTCCTTATTTAATCTTTATCTGTAGCTGCTGCAACTCCCGGGAGCTCTTTTCCTTCCAAAAATTCCAGGGATGCGCCGCCGCCGGTAGAAATGTGTGTCATCTTGTCCGCAAAGCCAAGCTGGTTGACAGCAGCCGCGGAATCGCCGCCGCCGATGATCGTGGTGGCGTCCGTATCAGCCAGGGCCTGTGCAACCGCGATGGTGCCTTCTGCCAGGATCGGGTTCTCAAATACGCCCATCGGCCCGTTCCAGACAACGGTCTTGGCATTCTTGACTGCATCCGCATAAAGTTCCCTGGTCTTGGGCCCGATATCCATGCCCATCTTGTCATCCGGAATCTTGTCCGCGTCTACCGTCCAGGTCTCAATCTTGGCATCGATCGGGTCCGGAAACTGTGCGGTAACCACCGTGTCAACCGGCAGGTACAGCTTCTTGCCCAGTTTCTCTGCCTTTTCCATCATCTCTTTGCAATAGTCCACTTTTGTGTCATCGCAGAGGGATGTGCCGATGCCATAGCCTTTGGCTTTGAGGAACGTATAAGCCATTCCGCCGCCGATAATCAGGGTATCGCATTTCTCCAGAAGGTTGGAAATCACGTTCAGCTTGTCGGCAACTTTCGCGCCGCCCAGGATCGCGATGAAGGGGCGTACCGGGTTTTCCACGGCATTGCCCAGGAAGCGGATTTCCTTTTCCATGAGGTACCCTACCGCTGTAACCTGGGTGAACTGTGCAACGCCTACATTGGAGCAGTGCGCGCGGTGTGCGGTGCCGAAAGCGTCATCTACGAAAATGTCGCATAGGGATGCCAGCTCTTTGCTGAATTTTTCCCCGTTCTTCGTCTCTTCTTCACGGAAACGGGTGTTTTCCAAAAGGACGATGTCCCCGTCTTTCATTTCGGAAACAGCCTTTTTGGCGTTTGGCCCTACTACTTCCGGGTCAGCGGCAAATTTTACTTCCTGTCCCAGAAGCTCGCTGAGCCTTTTGGCGACAGGTGCCAGGGAAAGCTCCGGCACGACTTTTCCCTTGGGCTTGCCCAGATGGGAGCAGAGGATGACTTTCCCGCCATCCTTTACCAGCTTCCGGATCGTAGGCAGGGAAGCCGTCAGGCGGTTCTCGTCTGTGATTTTGCCGTCCTTTAAGGGCACGTTAAAATCGCAGCGGCAGAGCACCCTTTTCCCCTTTACCTGGATGTCATCAACTGTCATCTTGTTAAGCATCTTGATTCCTTTCCGGCCGCCATAAAAAAGGGATCCGGTCCTGTAAATGACCGGACCCCTTTTCGGTGCCTTTGGCTTGCTGTGGGCTGGTGGTTTATCCTATCATCCAAGCTCAGCAAAATATTTGATCGTACGTACCATCTGGCTGGTATAGCTGTTCTCGTTGTCGTACCAGGAAACAACCTGTACTTCGCTCATGCCGTTCTCCATGTCTACTACCATGGTCTGGGTAGCATCGAACAGGGAGCCGTAGTTCATGCCGATGATATCGGAAGATACGATTTCGTCTGTGTTGTAGCCGAAGGACTCATTGGAAGCTGCCTTCATGGCTGCGTTGATCTGGTCAACCGTTACTTTGTCTTTTACAACTGCTGTCAGGATCGTGGTAGAACCGGTCGGGGTCGGTACACGCTGTGCGGCACCGATCAGTTTGCCGTTCAGTTCCGGGATAACCAGGCCGATTGCCTTGGCTGCGCCGCTGGAAGTCGGTACGATGTTGACAGCGGCTGCACGGGACCTCCTGAGGTTGCCCTTCCTCTGCGGGCCGTCCAGGGTCATCTGGTCGCCGGTATAAGCATGGATCGTGCACATAATGCCGGATTCGATGGGGGAAAGGTCATTCAGGGCCTTTGCCATCGGAGCAAGGCAGTTGGTGGTGCAGGATGCAGCAGAAATAATCTTGTCTTCTTTGGTCAGGATCTGGTGGTTTACGTTGTAAACGATTGTAGGCAGGTCATTGCCAGCCGGAGCGGAAATGACAACCTTCTTTGCACCGGCATTGATGTGTGCCTGTGCTTTGGCTTTGGAAGCATAGAATCCGGAGCATTCCAGTACAACGTCTACGTCCAGCTCGCCCCACGGGCAGTCATTGGCATCCGGAAAAGCATAGATGCGGATGGTCTTGCCGTCTACCGTGATGGAATCCTCTCCTGCAGAAACGGTGCTGGCAAGTTTGTACGTCCCCTGGGTGCTGTCGTATTTCAAAAGATGTGCAAGCATCTTCGGGCTGGTCAGGTCGTTGATGGCCACAATTTCATATCCTTCTGCTCCAAACATCTGCCTGAAAGCCAGACGTCCGATCCGTCCAAATCCGTTGATTGCTACTTTTACAGCCATTGTTTTTTCCTCCTGCGTAAAAACATTTGCTAGATGCCTGTCCTGCCGATGGGTATTCGGTAATGGACTAGACTTAAAAACTAGTTTTATTTTAAACAAGTTGATGGAAAATGACAAGGATAAATTCGTTATCTTTGTGAAATTTGTAACAAGTTGCTAAAAAATTTCTGTCAAACACATATTATGGGAGGGGCGGAAAAGACCTCTTTCTGGGCTTTTCTGTGGCATGATGGCAGTTTCACCAGGCCCGGGTTTTTGTGAATATTATACAGAATCCCCAACCGTTTTATTCTTTCTTTTGCAGATTTTATTCTTTCTTATTGCAACATATTATCTTCCTTTTGTCTTTTTATGCACAGATATTTATCTTTGTAATGCAGATGTTATTTTTTATTTGAAGGCATCGTGATATCTTCTATGTGATACATCATTTCCTCCATAAGTCCTGCCCTGGTTCCCTCTAAGGTATAGCTACCCGCAATTTCTCCCTGGTACACGCTGCCATGCCCCTCTCCGACCTAGCTGCCGCAATTCCTTCCCGATACACCTTGAAGCAGTTAGAGGATTCTGTTACCCTTAACACGCAAGGGGTCTGCGCCCCTCAGGAGGTATTAAAAATGTGGGATG
>CADBRV010000095.1 GCA_902797185.1 uncultured Lachnospiraceae bacterium | reverse complement strand
GCCGTTAAGCGGAAGCGTATTGTTTTTTATAAGCTTCGAGCTGTGCGTCCCACATGGCACGGTTCTTTACGCCTGTGGTTGCACCGATACTCTGGATTGCCAAAGAAGCCGTCACATTTCCGTATTCGCCGCATTCTTTAATGGATTTCCCTTCCAACAGGCCCGTAATAAAGCCTGCCGCGAAGTTGTCCCCTGCGCCAATCGTGTCGAGCGCCGTGATGCCTTTCATAGCCGGGACGACCATGTCTGTACCATCCAAACCTTTGATGCAGACTCCCTGCTTTCCGATTTTGATCACGACATGCCCTACCCCATAGGACAGGATCTTCTCTGCGACTTTGTCCAAATCCTGTTCCCCGGTCATCAGCTGTGCCTCGTCAAAGTTCGGGAAGAAATAATCCACATAACCCAGGGCGTCCTTCATATCATCGAAGGTCTCACCCAGCCGGGGCTTGATCATGTCCGCGCAGATCGTCATGCCGGCTTCTTTGGCTTTACGGAAAATCTGCACGAGGGCTGCATTGTCCAGCCGCGGATTATTAAAGAAGCTTCCATAGGAAAGGATCCTTCCCCTTCCGACCAGGTCCAGGTCAATATCATCTATGGTTTCTTTCCAAAGGCTCCCATTCCGGTTCGATACAAATGTCCTTTCCCCATCTGAGGTGACCAGCCCCACGTTAATGGACGTGTCAATCCCGTCCCTGACCTTCATGCCGTCTGTGTTAATCCCATTCTTCTGGCAATGTTCCAAAATGAACTGCCCGACAGCATCCCTGCCCACCATGCTCATCAGCCCGGCTTTATGTCCCAGCCGGGAAATAATGGTGGCTTCGTTGATGGCGTCCCCGCCAATGGTCATGGAAATCTGTTCCAGTGGATAAGATTCACAATCAAAGATGTTTTTACTGACCGGCTGCAGCGGAATGTCAACAATGGCAGCTCCTACACAGACAACATCCAATTCTTTTTTCTGTGTCGTGCTCACTGTACTTTACCTACTCCTTCGTAAATCTGCCGCTTGGACGCGGGACGCTGCCCCATGCAGGAAGCAGCGTCCATGCCCTCGGCCAAGCTGAATTTATTGTACTTATCCTCTAAGGTCCGCCTTGTCAGCGTCTCCAAACAGCTCGATCTTGTATTTCGCACGGTCCTTCACTGCCTGGCGCACAGCCCTCTCCAGTTCCAGGAAAGAAGCATCCGTATTCTTCCGGATGGCTCCCATGGCTGCATCGCACAGTTCCGTGTGGATGTTGATCTTTGCAATACCGCAAGAGATCGCGTGTCGGATGTCCTCGTCACCGATGCCGGAAGCACCATGGAGTACCAGCGGCACATCTACAGCATCGCGGCATTTTTCCACAACCTCAAAGTTCAGCTTCGGCTCTGCGCTGTAATGTCCATGGACATTGCCGATGGCTACTGCCAGGGAATCGCAGCCGGTGCGTTCTACAAATTCTTTTGCCTGGGACGGGTCCGTATATGCGTATGCAGCCAGTGCTTCTTCATATACGGTCTCGTTGCCGACATGGCCAAGCTCAGCCTCTACCGGGATGCCCAGCGGATGGAAATAATCTACCGCCGTCTTAATTTCCTTGATGTTTTCTTCAAACGGGAGTGCGGAAGCGTCCCTCATGACGGAATTCATGCCGTGGGTATAAGCATTCTTGATAATGTCCATGCTGCGGCCATGGTCCCAATGGGTGATAACCGGTACTTTTGCTTTCTTTGCCATGGATACCATCATCCAGCAGAAGTCTTCAAAAGACGTATTCCCGACAAAGCCGGTGCCAAAGGAAATGATAATCGGTGCATTCTCTTCTTCTGCTGCATCGATGACGCCCATCAGCATCTCGGCATTCCATACATTGAAATGCGGAATTGCAAACTGCCCTTTTGTTGCCAGTTCTTCCCAGTATTTGATATTTGCTAACATACAGTCCTCCTCTTGAATCCTTTTCAATCTATGTGAGAATATGCCGTCCAATTGCGGTATGTTCTGTGCCAACAGTCCGGTTATGCCTGCCGCCTGCGGCGGAATCATCTTTCCTTGCCGCAGGGCTGGCAATGCTTTCCTGCGGCGGCAAAATCAGCCTTTCGTGTCGCAAGCCCGGTTATGTTTTTTACGGCCGGATCAATCTTCTGCAGCGCCAATCCGGATAACGCCTTTGATCAGGTTCTGTTTCTTTACAGGGTCAATCGCTTCTTCGAAAGCCTTCTGGATATCCTTGTAATCGTAGATCCCGGTAACCATGTCCTTTACGTTGAACTTGCCTGTGGCAATGGCTTCAATGGTCTGCGGGAAATTGTTGCAGTAACGGAAAGTGGTCATGATCGTAACTTCCCTGTTAATCCTGCCAAAATCTACCGGTACCGGTTTTGCCTGGGTGCCGACCATCATGATCTTGCCGGCAAAGGCTACAATGCCTACCGCTACCTGTGCCAGGAAGCCGGATCCGGAGCACTCAAATACCAAGTCTACGCCATGGCTTCCAAACTGCTCGTCGCTTCTAAGGTAAGCGGCAATATCATCCGGGGTGCACCTGTCGCCTTCAGAAGGCTTGATGTCAGCCGTATTAATGACCTGCCTTGCTCCCAGTTTTTTTGCAAAATCCAGTTTCTTCTGGATCATGTCCACCATGGTGATATCCGTAGCGCCAAGGCTCAGGCAGGCCTGCAGGGTCATAAGGCCGATGGTCCCGCATCCCAGGATGACGATATGGCTTCCCAGTTTGGCATCGCCCAGGATCGCTGCATGCATTCCTACTGCTGCCGGCTCAACCAAAGCTGCCTCGATGGTGCTCATTCCTTCCGGGATATGGTAAGTCCAGGATTCCGGATGGGTCATGTACTGCGTATAAGCGCCTTTAAAATTCGGGGCGGTTGCCAAAAAGTCCACATCCGGGCAGACATTGTAATGTCCGGACCTGCAGTATACGCAGGTATCATCCGGCACGCCCGGCTCGATCAGGACCTTGTCGCCTACTTTGAACTTTGTGACAGCGGAACCGATTTTTACAACTTCTCCCGAAACTTCATGCCCCAGCCCGACCTTCTGTCCCGGCTTCGGCTTCTTGTATGGTCCGAATTCAAACCCGTGGATATCAGACCCGCACATGCCGACGTACTCGACTTTCATGAGGATCTCATGTTCCTTTGGTTCCGGTATCGGGCATTCCTCGATTTCAAACTGTTTCGGACGGACAAGTATTGCCTGTGAATTTTCCATAATGATTCTGCCTCCCAAAACTTCTATACATTTCATCACCTGGCGGGTGATGAAGCATGCCGTGCCCACGCGCAGCGTATTTTTGGACACGGCTTTCCTTCACCATAGCTGCGCCCGCCTAGAGGACACAGCCTTTGTTACAGATCTTATTTTTATACAAAATTACTTTCTTGCGATGTACGAACCGCATCGTCCCAAAGAGGATTTGGAATGCGGCATCTGTCCATATCAAACGTTTCCGATGTCTTCTACGGATTCGCCCCTCGTCTCAATACCGAAGAATCCAACCGCCACAGCGATGATGCCGGCAACGATGGCCAGGAGGACAAATACATAGCTGGAGCTCTGTGCAGCAAGTGCCGTTACCAGGAACGGGAAGAACACGTTGCTGACACGGCCCATGGCATTGGCAAATCCGGAACCGGACAGCTTGGCCGAGGTCGGCCACATCTCAGGTACATAAACAGCGGACGCGTAGCACACATACATATAAATGATAGTGTTCATCAGGAAAGTCAGTGCAATCAGCCCTGTCATGCCAACCGCGCCGGCCTGTGTAACGGCTCCGATGATGATGCCGAAAACGGCCATTCCAATGAGAAGCAGAACGCCCATGACCCTGCGCGGGACCTTGTCCATGATCAGGGATGCGATGAAAATGCCAAACGGCGCGCCAAACAGGCCGAACATGGTCATGAACTGGGACTGGGAAGTATCATATCCCAGGCCGTTCAGCAGTGACGGCATCCAGTTCATCAGCGTGTACTGGATCGTATTCATACCGATCAGTACCAGGGAACCTACGATGGTCCTGCGGAGCAGTTTGCCATGGAACAATGCGGAATACGGAAGCTTCTTGACTTCCTTTGGTGCTTCCTGTACCGGCGGGAGCGGTTTGCCTGTGGATGCCTCGATCTCTTTCTCGATCTTGGTCATGATGGCATCTGCTTCTTCAATCCTTCCCTGGGATTCCAGCCACCTCGGGGATTCCGGGAATTTACGTGCTACAAGGAATGTTGCGATGAGGGAAAGGACAGAGGGGATCATGAACTCAACTCTCCAGTTCATGCTCATGCTCATGCCAGTACCGATCAGGATCAGTGCAATCAGGTTGCAGATCGGATGTGCCCAGTTCCCGATGAAGGAGGTCCGGCTGGACCATACGCCACGGTTCCTGCCCGGGACATACTCTGTGAAGCCTGCGAACAGGACTACCAGCAGCGCGCCCAGCCCAAATCCCTGGGCAAGACGGAATACATACAGGACCTGTACATTCGGTGACAGGGCTGCGCCGATCATAACGGCGATATGGATGCCCTCATAAAGGAGGATGGATTTCTTACGGCCGATCTTGTCGCCGATGGGGCCACCAACCAATGCCCCGAAGAGCTGCCCTATGGTGTACGTGGTACCCCACATGGCAAGGAGGGTGGATCCCGGCTGCAGCCAGTGTACTTCGTTTAACAGGATATTCTGTACCGCGCCGCCGATGCCGTTTGACCAGCATACCAGCAGTGCAAAGGCTGTTACCAGCCACATTTTTACATGCCATTTGGAGTTTGGCAGCCGATCCAGCCTTGCTCCAATATTCGCGCTTGACTTTGCCATTTTCAGATTGCCTTTCTTTTTCTTATTTCATACCTGTGGTTTGTCTGCTGCCTGCTTCCTATGTTTTGTTCACAGGCTGTCTTGCGTGGTTTGTTTGCTGCCTGCTTCATGTGCTCTATCCGCTGGCTGCCTCAGTTACCCAATTCGCTGTCAACCTCGCTCTGCATAATGCTCCAGGCTTTTTCAATATCCTTGTCTTTGTTCCAGAGCGCCGGTGGCCCGAGCACCACAACGTCCGCACCTGCTTCGTAGAGCGGCTTATATACGTCACGGTTCATGGAGCCATCTGCCTCAATGAGGAAATCAAGCCCCATCTCTTCCCGCCATTTCACCAGGGTCCGGATTTTTTCATACATCTGCGGGATGACTTTCTGCCCCGCATATCCCGCGTCGACGATCATGATGGTCACCTTGGAGAGGAGCGGGAGGTAATACCGGATGCCTTCCAGCGGGGCTGCCGGGTTCAGGGCGATGCCTGCCTTGCAGCCAAGGGAAATGATCTTGTTGATGGTTACGAACGCATCGCTTTCGATGCAGTCTGTATGCGGTGTAATATACGCCGCCCCTGCCCTGGCACACTCCTCAATGATATCCTGTGGATGCTGCACCATCAGGTGCGCATCCATAGGAGTTTTCACATGAGGCTTTAAGGCGCTCATAAAATCAGGGCCGATGCTGTAGGTCTTTACATAATTTCCATCCTTGATATCAATATGGAGGAAATCCGCGTACTGGTCGATGTATTCGACCTGGTGTTTAAAATCGAACAGGTCACAGCATCCCATGGAAGGGGCCAGCAAAAGCTTTCTGCCCATCGTATCCCCCTTCTGCTTCTCAGTCCTCGAAAGCGTAATCATCCGGGAAATCCGGCTCGCCATATTCCTTAACGTCCTTGTCCGGCTCGTCATAGTGGAATACGCACTTGATGGCCGTCTTGTCTGCCATGGCTGCAAAGCCTTCTTTCCAGTGGGACAGGCCAAGGCGGTGTGTGATGAGCGGCTCTGCCTTGATTGCGCCAGACTGGAGCAGGCGAATGCAGTTGAGCCAGGATTCGCTGTCATAAGCCTGATGGCCGATGATGCTCTTGTTCCATTCCGAAATATTGTTGATGGAGAAGTCAAGCGGCTTGTATCCCATGCCGACACGGACAACCTCGCCATTAGGACGAAGCATCTCGATTGCCTGCTTCATCGCGATACCGGCACCGGAGCACTCTACTACAAGCCCCAGGTTGTTCTGTCCGCAGATTTCCACGCAGCGCTTTACGACATCTTCTTTCGAAGCGTTGACTACGTGGGTTGCGCCCAGTTCCTGGGCGATCGGGAAACGTACCGGCACGTCCGCATCCAGGCCGACCATGACGATATTGACAGCGCCCATGACCCTTGCGACTTGTACGGAGAACAGTCCCAGCGGGCCTGTACCGAATACAACTACGTCCTGTCCGGGAAGGAAGCTGGACTGCTGCGCGATCGCCTTATATGCGTTTGCGATCGGGTCCAGGACAGCTGCCTCTTCGTATTTGACGCCTTCCGGGATCTCCCAGATTGCCTGGGGATGGATCCTTAAGATTTCACCCGGGATCTTGGCATATTTTGCAAAGCCGCCGGAACCGCCAAACTGCTGGTAGTTGTTATCCAGGCCGAGGTTTACTTTGTTGCTGGACAAAAGGAAATCCCCTTTCATCACTGCCAGCGTGCTGGGATCAACATGGCCGCTGTTGTCGGATACGATCCTCTGGCCTACATGCCAGTCTTTCACGTCTTCTCCGACCTTGACGATGACGCCTGAGAATTCATGGCCGCGGATGGAGTTCAGGGTCTGGGATGTGTTCTCTCCATTGAGGTCAGCATACCAATGTTTCATATCTGCGCCGCAGATGGCTGCTGCCTTGACACGGATGATGATGTCTTCCGGGCCGCACTCCGGAATCGGGAAGTCAATGTAGTGGTATCCACCAAATTCACCATGGTCGCAGTACCTAGTTAATGCCTTCATGTTTTTCCTCCTTGATGAAAAAATAAATAAATTCGGGTCCGTTCCCCTCTTTAAATCTGTGCTAATCATACATTCGATCTGCGTTTCAGTCAATACAAATCTGTGTTTCAATAGTGATTTTGTCGGTTTTTACAAAATCACTACCGTATTTTTTGGTCAATTTGCCGTTCGGCATTTTCACAAAGAAGACCGAAAAGCGCTGTAAATATTAGGTAAACATTATGAATTGTGCATTGTGTGCATTTTTGGTACCATTATTTGTGTATTTTTTAACAAGCCTGCAAATCCACTTCAGAAATCTGTGTTTCAAAGATTTTTGTTTTCACTCAAAGATCAGGATGGAAAAACAGGTTAGAATAGGCACGGATTAAGGAATAAAGATGAACGGCAAGCATGCCAGGATGAAATCCAACGCAGGAATATCTGTGTAAGGTTCAAAATAAAGATTTCAGGACCAGACCTAAGGCAATGAGATCGGGACCGGGTCCGGGATAGAAGGATAAATCCGGAATAAGAGTAAGATAAGAAGATTGGAATAAAAAAGATAAAAATATCAGGATCATTTAAAAGAAAGGATTTCCATGTTCCATTTAGCCACGCTGCGTCTTGGCAACCAGTTATCACTGCTGAAAAGCAAAATCAGCCCACCCATCCAGAAGGAAAAGCAGCCTTCCCAGCTGCTCTATACCAATTCCCAGCTTTGGGCACTGCTGGTTCCCCTTATGATTGAGCAGTTCCTGGATTCTTTCATGGGAATGGCGGATACCATGATGGTATCCCGGGTCGGCAGTACTGCTATTTCGGCTGTTTCCCTGACCGATTCCATCAATACGTTGATCATCCAGATTTTTATCGCTCTGGCAGCCGGCGGCACCATCGTATGTGCCCAATACCTGGGACAGAAAGATACCCGGAAAGCACACGATGCCGCCCAGCAGCTGGTTTTGACCGTCCTGGCAATGTCCGTGGCCTGTTCCGCCCTGTGCATCCTTTTCCGCAGGCAGCTCCTGTCTTTCGTGTTCGGCGCTGTCACCAGCGAGGTCATGCGGGACTCCCTGGCTTATTTTTCCATTACCGCCCTCTCCTATCCGTTTTTTGCGCTATTCCAGGTAGGCGGCGCTGTCTACCGTGCCTGCGGTAACAGCCGTTTTCCTATGGCCATCGGGGTTATTTCCAACCTGGCCAACATCGCCGGCAACGCGGTCCTGATCTTCATCCTGCATTATGGGGTTGTAGGTGCTGCCGTTTCCACGTTGGCTTCCAGGATCCTCGCCATGTTCTGGGTCCTCTTGTGCCTGAGGAAAGACAAACAGGAAATCACCATCCGCGATTATTACAAAATGCGCCCGCATCCGGAAATGATCAAACGTGTATTATATGTAGGGATCCCGGCGGGTGTCGAAAACGGCATGTTCCAGTTCGGCAAGCTGGCGATCCAGTCCAGCGTCTCCACCTTGGGGACCACAGCCATCGCCGCCAACGCCATGGCATCGCTTTTTGAGAATATTGACGGCGTAGCCGGGATCGGGATCGGCATCGGGCTGATGACCGTCATCGGCACCTGTGTCGGAGCCGGCCGCAGGGACCAGGCAAAGTACTATTTCCTTAAATTAGCCTTCTATGCACAGATCGCGATTACCCTGTCCTGCCTTGCCATGTTCGCCCTTGGACATCCGGCCATCGCGGCTGCCGGCATGGAACCGGATGCCGCAAAGCTCTGCTTCCGCATGCTGGTCATCATCACCATCTGCAAGCCCCTCCTGTGGGTGCCCAGTTTCATCCCGCCTTATGGGTTCCGCGCGGCAGGGGATGTCAATTTTTCCATGATTGTGTCCTCCCTGTCCATGTGGTTCTGCCGGGTGGCCCTGACAATTTTCTTAATCCGCGTCATGCACGTAGGGATCGTCGCCGTCTGGATCGGCATGTTTACCGACTGGGGCGTTCGAGGCATCATTTACGTCATCCGGTTCCTGAGCGGCAAATGGCTCAATTTCCATTTAGCCTGATGCAAGGGAAAACGTAAATCCTTGATGACTTCCTGCCTTTTTCTTTTACTGTTCCTTTTTTTGCAAGAAAATGAAACAGCGAAAACTTCCTGCCCGAAAAATGAAATATTGGAACCGGGGCTCTTATCCCGGTAAAAATGAATGCCTGCTGAAAATCTCAGCAGGCATTTTTCGTTATGATGCGGCATTTTTCCGATGCAAGCGCTATAAGTGCCGCAGAGTAAAGAATGGCCGCGGCAAGGATCCCGTACCGGAGAATATCCTGTACTGGAGAAGCAGGAAGGCATTTCCAAGAGAAAGACAAAAGGGCACATACGATTGCAAGGCTGCTGCATGCGATCGTACCTGCCCTTTTCATTAATTCATGATTCTCTTCTCAGCTTGGAAGATGCCGCTATCTTATTTTTGTTTTCCCAGATTGAAAATGGCCTCCATGTCCGTTCCGTTTTCCAGGCTTGGATGCGGTCGCAAGCTTACTACCGCCCCCAATTTTAAATATGGCGTAATATCAATTCTGTTTTCCCAGCTTGGCAGCGGCCGCGATATTGCCCCGCACGACGTCACAGGAATGATGGAATTTTGCAAGTTCCTCAGAAGTCATGGGAACCTCCAGGACCTCCTTGATCCCGTCTGCCCCGATCACGCAGGGAACCCCGATCTGTACATCCTTCTCTCCATATTCGCCATGCAGTACGACAGAAGCCGGGAGGACTTTCTGCTCGTCACGAAGCACACAGGCTACCATAGCCGATGCGGCGCGGCCGATCCCAAATTCGGTGCATGCCTTTCCTTCGACGATCACCCAGCCGCCCCTTCTGACTTCCTGGAGGACGTCTTCCTCCGAGATATGGAGCGATTTATATGGGACAGTGCCGACCCTTGCCAGAGAGAACGGGATCATGGAAGATTCGCCATGTTCGCCCATTACCACGCACTGGACGGAAGAACGTGCCACGCCTGCCGCATGGCCGATCACCTTTTTTAAACGGACGGTATCCAGCAATGTACCTGTCCCGAACGCCCTTCTCCAGTCAAGGCCAAGCCCTTTGCGCATATAGTCGGCGATGACATCACAGGGATTCGTGATCGAAATGAAGATTCCCGGGATCTTATATGGTTTCAGGGAATCCAGCAGTTCATCACACATGACGATGGAATCTGCCAGCATATCCACCCTGTTTTCGGAAGGGACCCTGGACCTGCCGATAGCACATACCACGACATCGGAATCCTGCACATCGGAATAATCACCGGCACGCACAAGGACCTCATGGGAGGTAACGCTCATGGTATCGTAAATATCAAGTGCCTGCCCCTTTGCCAGTTTTTCAATTTTATCGACCAGGACGATTTCATCCGCTATGCCGTCATACGCCAGCGTAAGGGCGACATGGGAACCGACATGTCCAGAACCTAAGATTGTAACTTTTCTCTTTTTCATAATTACCTCCGGTCTTCCTCTTCATCAGGGTCCGCCGTATTAATGGGCCAGGCTCAATCATTTTGAAACTTATTTCCTAGATATACTATAATACTATACTCCTATATCTGCTAAAATAAACTCCATATCAAGAGTATTTTTTAGCATTTTACGAAGGAGCAAAAATGGCAGGCCACATAAAAAAAAGCAGCCCCCGGGTACCGGAGGGCTTTACCCTTTCCATGGCAGTGATGGACTGTTTTCCTGTATTCTTTTTCTGTGTCAGCGCCTGCTGCCTCGCAGCCAGGTTTCCAGGCGCTCTCTTCCGGATCGGCATCTTCTGCATCATCCTTGCAGGGAGCCTTAAAGTTTCCTGGAAAATGGTGATCGCCCTGGCAAAGAAAAACATCCCATTCCTGGGCAGGCAGATGCGTTTCCTTATGCCGGCCGGTTTTGCCCTGTGCATCCTGTCGCTGGCCATCCGCAAAAACGACTGGTCCATCCGCGCCGTCTGGCAGCATATAACCAGCCTGCCCTCCCTTCCCTTCTTTCTGATTGGGATCGCGGGAATGTGCTTGATGGTGCGGTTCGCCAGAAAAGGACGCCAGATGGATGCCAAGGCAAACTGGAAAGAACAGGCAGTCAATGCGGCCGCCCAGTTCTGCATCATGATGGGGATCCTTTTAGCCTAAAAGGATCCCCTCCTCGAAAACGATGGTAACCGGGC
>CADBRV010000094.1 GCA_902797185.1 uncultured Lachnospiraceae bacterium | reverse complement strand
GTAGGCGATAGATATAATTTTTTTAGACTTATTTATGATTTGATAATAAAGTATATCTTCTATTGAGAAAAGGGTGCGACAAATTAATAGGAATTAGCTTCATTATCAGAAGGAGGGGAATGAATGGAGATGAAACAAAAATTTCCTGCGTTAGGGTCTAATGTAAGGGTCCGAAACCTGATCCTGAAAAACAGGATGGGGTCTTCCGCCTCTACGCCGCATATGCTCCAAGGCAGGGAACCTTACCCGACAGGCCGGGTGATTGCCCATTTTGCCAATCGCGCAAAAAGCGGGGCGGCCATGGTCACAATCAACCATTTGACAGTAGATACGGTGCCTTTTCCGGGCAGGGTGATCGATGGCCCGCCTGCCCATTTCAATATGTTCGATTTGGACGACCCGTCCAGTGTTTACAGTTCAGTAGGTGTTGGCAGGCTGGAAGGCCTGGTAGATGGGACAATCCGTTCGGATGGCGTGACCAACCTGGTACATCAGAAAAATGATGACATCGATAAGCTCTGCGATGAATTCGATGCAGCCACAACCTTTGATGATAGCGTAGCCGCAGCAAAGAAACTGGACCAGGCATTAATGGCACAGCACTATTACCTGATGGTAAGCTATGGACAGAAATGGGACTGCTTCTACAGGAGCAGGGTACATGGATTGGATGGCGCGCTGCTGACAGCAGGATTCTGGACAGGTTACATGATTGCAAGGACCTGGGTAACAGACGAATCATGAGAGCCGCGCCATGATAATCAGCATTTTGTGCGAAGGCACGGCCTGCGTTAACAAACTGCGGATGATAGCGTGTGAGATGGAATTTATCGATAAAGGAAAGAATATTTCATTTATTTATTCCGGGAGGCAGTTTTCTGCCTCCCGGTTTTTATAGTGTGCCCGGCGGTGCCCGTCCCAGCGGGAGGATTCCCTGCGATGCACCAGCTGCATCGTTCTATTATTTTAAAAATTCCGCTATTTCATTTGCCGCGATCCATCCGCTGGCAAAAGCCCAGGGCATTTCACCGAACTTGCTTTTGGAATCATCTTTCTTTAGGACTCCCCTGCAGCAGTCTCCCGCTAAGTAGATGCCTGAAAATGGGGTGCCATCTTCTTTCAGCATCCGAAGGTTGTCGTCCGTTACAACTCCTCCCACAGCCCCTTCATTAAACCGGCTCTGGAAAAGCGCGTAATAGGGACCTTGCCCGAAAGGCTTAAGAAAAACGGCTTTTTTTCCGAAAGCATCTGTTCCTTTTTGGCAGCCTTCATTATATTCCCATATCGTCTGTTCCAATTTTGCGGGATCCATGGCCAGCTTCTGCGCTAACTCAGCTATAGAGTCGGCTTTTACGGCAGGCTGTCCCGGCCAGGCTTCCGTTGCAGATGGATTTTTCCGATTGGCGGGTTCGGACTTTTCCCGGGAAAATTGTTCACCTAAGAGGCATTCTTTTTCCAGGTCATCTTTCCAGCATTTTAATGATTCCGATACAGTGGTTCCAGTACCTCGTCTTTGCAATTCATTATCTAATATTTTTTCCCAGGACGCATCAAAAATGGCGTAGCAAATATGAAAAGGAGCATCTTCCAGCGGACCGCATAGACCGGAAGGAGGGAGGGACTCATCATAAAACCGGCATCCGTCCCGGTTCACCATGACCATATGGGGATCCTGCGACAGCCAGGTTAAACTTAGGGAGTAGGGATGGTGGGTGGGGGAAAACATTGGGATTTTTACAGTATCCAAGTCCAGCATTGCTCCCGCCTCTTTTGCCATCCGGATGGCATCCCCGCTTGCTCCTGCTGTGGCAAATGTATGGACAGGGCAGTCTTCATAGAAGGATGGACGTAGTTTCTTCATCAGTTTTTTGTTACGGGAAAATCCCCCTGAAGACAGAAGGCATGCCTTCGCATGGATTACGAGGTCTCCCCCCGGATGATCGGCGATTACTCCTTGAAAATCTCCATCAGCTCCAAACAGGAGATGCCTGGCATTGTGCATGGTCATAATGTTTATCCCTAATGTTTCTGCCTGCTCTGCCATTTTCTGCAGGACAAAGGTGCCTCCCCATCCGGGACCGATGGTTTCGTCTGTTGAGTCCTGATTCAGGATCCTTTTCCTGGGGCTGATTAATCCCGGCAGGTGTGGGAAAGGACCAAATTGCGGTCTTCCCTGAAGGTCGATCAGTTCAAATTCTTCTTCACATCCGCCAAAGCCGCAAAGCCAGTCAAACATGTCATCCAGGCCATACATGGCTTTTGACAAAAGTTCTCTGGAATATCCGGGCTGGGCATCCTGGCAGATGGCGTCAATCGCTTCTTCCCGTTCATCCGGCATTCCCGCCTTTTTATGCCAATTGGTGTAATGGGGCGTAAAGGCATGTCCTAAGTTTGTACTTCCGCCGATTTTGGAGACCCTTTCCAGGATGGTGACCTTCCGGCCGCTCAGCTGTGCAATACGGACGGCGGCTACCATACCGGCCCCTCCGGCACCGATGATGACGACATCTGTATCCAGTTCCTTTGTTTTGTGCAGGATCGGAGGCGTCGTTTTTGCTGGGTCATAAATGCGGTCTGTGGGGCAGGCTTTTTCGCATTTCCCGCAGGAGATGCATTTTTCAGGGTCAATCTGGTATTCCCTTCCCCTAAATTCGATTGCGCCGGCAGGGCAGGTATAATAACAGTAGTGGCAGGCAGAGCAGCCTGGCCGGATTTCATAAGCCATACAAACTTTCTCCTTTATATAATAAGACGATGCGGCTGGTGCATCGCAAGGGATCCTCCCGCTAAAGCAGGGTCCCTCCTTACGATAAAAACTCCCCTTCTACTGCATCCTAGCAAAAAGGGAAAATAACAGGCAAGGTCGTCTCTTGCGTATAGAAACAACCGAATATCCACGATAGAAAGAGGTTCGTATATGTAATAATGCTGGAATATTGACAGGAACAGAATGCTTATTTATGATATTTGCATAATAAAAAGAGATGCCGCATTCCAAGCCGTCCTGAAGGAGAGCCGCACCATGAAAGATCACGCTTCGCGTGAGGGCGCGGCCTGCATCACCGCCTTGCCAGGCGAGACATATAAAAGAGGGGAGCTGCGCCATTATAAACCGCACTTCGTGCGGAGGCGTGTCCAATGTCATCACCTGAAGGGGTGATGACATCGGACAATGCGGCTGGTGCATCGCAAGGGATCCGAGCCCCCGCTGGAGCGGGTCCCTCCTTACGAAATAGTAATGACACCAAAGGGAGGAAACCAGGATGGGAAGGTTCCAATATGAAAACTTATTTTCCATGTTTATCCATTGCTGTGAAGTAGGTGGAAAACGGGGATGGCATGAGCGTGGCGGCGGGGCTTTAAGTGTCGTGCTGGATGCGGATACCCTGGCGCAGATTCAATCCGGATTAGATTTTTCCAAACCCTTCCTGCCATTAGAAAAGAAAGTAGAAAATATGGGGCGGGAATTTATCTTGGTGACAGGCAGTGAACAAACGCTGGAGGATGCCCCGCGTTATCCGGAAGATATCTGCGGCGTGGTCCAGGTCAGCCCGGATGGGTCCGCATATCGTACTGTAATGGGGTTTGAATCGGGCGTTGGACCGACACAGGATCTTGGCATGCACCTGATGATCCATAGCGCCTTATCTCATCGTAATGGGAAAAGGCGTTCCATCGTGTATCACTGCCATCCGGCTAATTTGACCGCGCTCAGTTACCTTCTTCCTTTAGAGGAGGAAGCTTTTTCGAAAACATTATGGAGGTCAGGGGTACAGTGCCTGGAGGCCTTCCCAAGGGGAATTGGCATCATTGACCGTTTGGAACGGGACCCGGTCAAACTTGGAGAATCTTGTGCAGAAAAATTGAAGAAGAGGGATGGGGTGCTTTTAGCATTCCATGGATTGGTCCTGCATAGTTGCAGCCTGATGGATACGGTTGGAAAGGCGGAGGCGGTTGAAAAGGCGGCAGAAATCCGTTTGAAGTTATTACAAGTTCCTGGTGGCATTCTGCAAGAACCGGATTTGGATTAAAAAGGTTTCCAAAAAGATGGTATCCATGTGGGAGGGAAGGAATGCGGGAATTTGATC
This sequence comes from uncultured Lachnospiraceae bacterium, assembly GCA_902797185.1. Taxonomy (GTDB): domain Bacteria; phylum Bacillota; class Clostridia; order Lachnospirales; family Lachnospiraceae; genus RUG14243. The sequence goes on along the minus strand of CADBRV010000094.1, from coordinate 32,325 downwards.
ATCATCTGTTAGAGATATTGAAGACAGAAGTAAAATTTGAGACACAGTTAAAGAATGATCCGGATCTGAGGGAACGGTTTTACCGTAAAATGGAGCAGGACTCTGGAAAAGAGGCGACTTTTGCTTCTTCTACAAATAAGGTCTCGGTCGGCAGGGTTATCCGCTATGCCCCTGCGCCCAAACGGCAGAATGCCAGGATTGTTATTACTTATGTCGTAAGCGGCAAAGCCGTACTCCATGTCGCAGAGAAAAAAATCGTTTTAAAGAAGGGAGATTTCTTTATTCCAAACCAATATACTGGTTTTTCCAGAGAAGCTTTGGGTGAAGATGATATTGCGGTAAATTTCATTTTTAAACCGCAGTTTTTAAGCGAGGCCTGCGCTGTATTAAATATGCAGACGGCGTTATCACAATTTATGCAGGATACCTTGCGGAAAGATGCCAGCTGGAATCGTTACCTGCATTTTACAGGGATAGAAGACGTTGCCGTGCATGACCTGGCAGAAGCGATTGTCAGCCTGGAATTTCCGTATCTGGATGACAAAAATATCAAAAATGGTTCTTGTAAGGAGCAGAGGCTGATTAATACGTTGACCATGTCATTTTTGAGCTGCCTTTCCAGAAATTTGGCTTCTTTGTCAGATGAGTCTCCCACAGATTTTGACGAAGTAGTGCGGCATACCGTTATTGATTACATTACGGATGATTATAAGACAGCCTCGCTAAGGGAACTGGCAGAGATTACGAACCAGTCCGAATCATCCTTAAGCAGGCAGATTAAGCGTTTGTTTGGATTCTCATTTAAAGACCTGCTGTTGGAAAACCGGTTTTCCAGGGCGGTAACATTGCTGCAGCAGACGAACCTGCCGATCAGTGATGTTGCGGACGCGGTAGGTTATGAAAACACCAGCTTTTTCTATCGACGTTTCCGCCAGATCTATGGAATTTCACCAAAAGATTACCGCAGGAATCCGCAGCTGCTGCAGACCCCGCATAAGAAAGTCCAGTGATATATATATACGGAAAAAGCAGTCTGCCGTCTATATATCGTAAGGGATCCTCCCGCTTCGGTGGGAGGATCCCTTACGATGTACCAGTTGCATTGGCCTATGTCATCACCCCCCCTTCGGGTGATGACATAGGCCGCGCCCTCACGCGAAGCGTGATTTTTCAGGGCGCGGCTTTCCCGTAGAGAGGGCAACCTGTTGTATACAATGTATAAAAAAAGAAAGCATTTTACGGATCCTTTGTCAAAAATAGACGCATTAGCGGACATAATAAGTCCTTTTTCATGGATTTTGCGCATGATATGATCGGAATTGTAAAGGAGCCCGCTGCAGAAAGGAAGGGCATTATGGACAAGATAGAAGAACCGGTCTTTGTAAACCATACAGAGATGGACAAAGAAAGGTATTTCGAGGCAGTCCGCGCGAGGGGAAATAAAGTGTCAGGCAAGGTATATTTCTTACTGGGGGCAGTAATAGCGGTACTAGGCCTGGCAACAACGCAATTCCTGGTAGCAGCAGCGGGGATTCTGATTGCCATTTTGGCAACGTTGTCGCATGTCATCATTGGCTACCGGGATTTCCACAAATTGGAAGAAGTCCATCCGGGAGGGAAATGGAGCAAGACGCTCCTGTTTTATGAAGACCGGGTGGAAGCGGATTCCGGAACCGGAAAAGTTACAACTGCTTACTATGATGCGATCAAACATGAATATGAGACAAAGAATATGTATGTGATCGAGTTCGGCAAGCAGGATCCGGCCATGGCATTTTCCAAAGATGGGTTTACGGTAGGAAATATGGAGGCATGTAAGGCATTTCTTCTGGAACAGCAGCGGAAAAAGTGGAATGCGACAGAAGAAAGGGAGCAGAAGGTGAAAAGGGAGGAAAAAAATGAAAGCTAGAGTGAAGCAGCTGGCGGCTCTCGGCCTAGCGGTAGTCACGGCATTTTCCATGGCTGCCTGCGGTGGTGCCGCTTCCAGCAGCGGCAGTGCGTCCGGATCTACCGGGGCAAGCGGTAATTCCAACATCAAGGCGGCAAGCACCAATTCCAAAGCACCTACAGAAACGGGTGACCCGGTAGAAGGCGGAAGCCTTACCACCTATTGGTCAGAATTCTATAATGAATTTGACCCGTCTGTAAATGATAACCGGAATTTTGTCACGTTCTATACGGATGCCCTTTGGAATGTAGACCCGGACCAGTTCAGCAGCTATACATCTTCTTATCTGGATGTGGACCACATCAAGGGACAGATCGCCAAGGACTGGGAAGTGTCGGATGATTATAAGACACTGACGGTTACCATCCGCGATGATGTTTATTTCCAGGATAAGACATCTGTAGGGATTGACAAGGAATACGATGTATATGGCGGACGGAAGATGACCGCTTCCGATGTCAAATATACCTATGACAGGCTCCTTGGATTAGACGGCGTAACGCAGGTTACAATGGACCAGACCAGCTGGCCGCAGAAACTTTCTATGCTGGATTCCGTTGAAGCACCGGATGATACGACAGTTGTTTTCCATTTTAATACAGACAATGAGCTGGCTGTCGACAATTTCATGACCAATATTGTCAGCATCTGTGGTCCGGAATGGGATGAGCTTTCCGATGACCAGAAAACAGACTGGCACTATGCGGCAGGTACCGGACCGTTTATCCTGACGGACTATGTCAATGACAATACCATGACATTTACCAAGAACCCGAACTACTGGGATACCGATGCAGATGGCAACCAGCTTCCGTATCTGGATGAAATTAAATTAGTCCATATGACGGATACCGCTACTATGCTCAGTTCCTTTATTTCAGGAGAAATTGATATCCTGGCAGCAAACAACGTCCTGATCGACCGCGACCAGGCACAGCAGCTGGCATCTTCTGTTGATGCAGATTCTTATTACACTGTAAGTTATACAGGCGATTCACCGGCAGTTGCTTTGAAACTGGGTAACAATCCGGTGGAAGCATTGAACAACCAGGAAGTCCGTGAGGCTATGCAGTATGCGATTGACCTGAACGCAATCAGCGAATACCAAGGATATTCCTATGGTGATGATGTAGGGTCTAAATCCATTTCCTTCTTCCGCTATGGCCTTCCAATGAGCGATGTAAGTGATTGGGATGAAGAGGTCCTCGATTCTTATACAACCTATGACCCGGATAAGGCAAAAGAGCTGCTGGAAGATGCCGGATATGGCGATGGTTTTGAATTTGATGTTTACCTGTTTCAGGCACAACCGATCGATTCCTTTAAACTTGCAGCGGAATATTTGTCACAAGTTGGAATCACGATGAATATCAATGTGGTTACATCTCCTCCGGAAATGACATCACATGGCCAGGATGCAGATGATCCTGCAAGTATCTATGGATCTGTTGGAACAGATAAGATGGACAGCATTACCGCAGTGATGCGTTCCGATGGCATTATGAATAATGTGCATCAGAAAAATGACGAGATCGATGAGCTGTGCGATAAATATGCCGCATCTACCACAATGGATGAAGAAATTGCAAATGCCAAGGCATTGGATAAAGCTTATATGGCCCAGCATTATAACCTGATGGTAAGTTATGGGCAGCAGTGGGACTGCTATTATAACAGCCGTGTCCATGGCCTGGAAGGCGCATTGACAACATCGAATTATTGGGCAGGCTTTATGTTTGCAAGGACATGGGTAACGGACTGATGAAAAAAGACGGAATAAATTAATAGAATGATCTGTAATATAGAATTCATTCACGTCTTTTGGGCGCGGAGAAATTCTCCGCGCCCTTTTTATGGGCAATTTTGGAAAAAATCTTTTGAGTATCGATGAATTTGGAAGGGAGATAAAAACCATGGCTGTACAGGAAGGAGAAGTCATCCTGGACGTGCAGAACCTGCAGACGTGGTTCCTGAGCGGGAAGCACCAGGAGACGCGGCTGCGCGCGGTGGACGGGCTGAGCTACCAGGTGCACAAGGGCGAGTTCGTGGCCGTGGTAGGCGAGTCCGGGTCCGGCAAGAGCGTGAGCGCGCTGTCGGTGATGGGGCTGGTGCCGTACCCGCCGGGGCTCATCGTCGGCGGGAAGGTGCTGTTCCACGGGAAGGACCTGCTGCAGGCGACGGACGAGGAGATGCAGGCCATCCGCGGGGAGAAGATCGCGATGGTGTTCCAGGAGCCGAGCACGGCGCTGAACCCGGTGGTGACGGTGGGGAAGCAGATCGCGGAGGCGCTGCGGATCCACAACCCGGGGATGTCGAAGAAGGAGGCGATGGCCAAGGCGGCAGGGCTCCTGGGCGAGGTGGGGATCCCGAACCCGGAGGTGCGGGCGAGGCAGTACCCGTTCGAGCTGTCCGGGGGGATGCAGCAGAGGGCGATGATCGCCATGGCGGTGAGCTGCGGGCCGGAACTCCTGGTGGCGGACGAGCCGACGACGGCGCTGGACGTGACGGTGCAGGCGCAGGTGCTGGACCTTTTGGACCGGCTGAGGAAGAAGCTGGGCATGGCGGTGGTGCTGATCACGCACAACCTGGGCGTGGTGGCGCGGTACGCGGACAGCGTGAAGGTGGTGTACGGCGGGAAGGCCGTGGAGACGGGGCCGACGGACGCGGTGTTCGAGGAGCCGTGCCACCCGTACACGCTGGGGCTGCTGCGGGCGGTGCCGCGGCTGGACCTGCCGCGGGGCTACGGGCTGCACCCGATCGTGGGGGAGCCGCCCGACATGTCGAAGGTGCCGGAGGAAAGCTGCGCGTTCGCGGCGCGGTGCCGGTACGCGACGGACGGCTGCCGGGAAGGGCGGCCGCCGATGGAGGAAGTAGGGGAGGGGCACTACTGTGCCTGCTTCCATAAGGGAGAGACGCTGGAAGAAAGGAGGGCGCTGCCATGAAGGACGGTGCGAAAGGGCCGGGACCGGACGGGAACCTGCCGCTGGAGCCGCCGCCGCTGCCGGGGACGCCGGACATGCCGGTGCACCCCGGGATCGACGAGTTCGTGGACAAGGACATTGCGGCGCGGGAGGCGCCGGAGAAGGCGAAGGGGGAGTACATCATGGAGGCGGAGGGCCTGCAGATGTACTTCCCGGTGACGAAGGGGCTGTTCAAGAGGAAGGCCGGGGACGTGAAGGCCGTGGACGGGGTGTCGTTCCGGATCCGCCAGGGGAGGACCCTGGGGGTCGTGGGCGAGTCCGGTTCCGGGAAGTCGACGCTGGGAAACTGCGTGATGCGGAACCTTCGGCCGACGGGCGGCAAGGTCGTGTTCGACGGGCAGGACGTGACGCGCCTGGAAGGGAAGGCGCTGGCGGCCTACCACAAGAGGGTGACGATGGTGACGCAGGACCCGTTCGCTTCGCTGGACCCGAGGATGACGGTGGCGGACTCGGTGCTGGAAGGCGTGCGGATCAACCGGCTGGCAGACAAGGCCGGGGAGCAGGCGCTGGCGGAGAGGATGCTGCTGATGGTGGGGCTGAACCCGAAGTACGGGTCGAGGTACCCGCACGAGTTCTCCGGCGGGCAGAGGCAGAGGGTGTCCATCGCCAGGGCGCTGGCGATGGGGCCGTCGTTCATCATCTGCGACGAGGTGGTGTCGGCGCTGGACGTGTCGGTGCAGGCGCAGGTGGTGGGGCTCTTGCAGCAGCTGCAGCAGCAGCTGGGGCTGAGCTACATCTTCATCGGGCACGACCTTTCGGTGGTGCGGTACCTGTCGCACGAGGTGGCGGTGATGTACCTTGGGAAGTTCATGGAGGTGGCGGGGTCCGACGAGCTGTACGGGCACCCGCTGCACCCGTACACGCAGGCGCTGGTGTCTGCGGCGCCGATCCCGAAGCCGTCGGTGGACCGTGCGAGGCCGAGGGTGTCCCTGGAAGGGGAGCCGCCGAGCCCGATCCACCCGCCGCAGGGGTGCCGGTTCTGCACGAGGTGCCGGTATGCGGAAAAGAGGTGCCGGGAAGAGGAGCCGGCGCTCAAGGACGCCGGGGGCGGCCACCTGGTGGCCTGCCACAAAGTGACAGGGGGGTGAAAGTAGATGGGCAAATATGTCACAAAGAGGCTGCTGCTGCTCATACCGACGCTGTTCCTGGTATGCCTGATGGTGTTCGTGCTGATGAGGATGGTGCCGGGTTCCGCGGTGGAGATGGTGGTCTACAACTTCAAGCAGAACGGGCAGGTGATCACGGAGGCGGAGGCGCGTGCGCGCCTTGGGCTGGACAAGCCGGCCGTGGAGCAGTTCTTCGTATGGATCTGGGGGATGCTGCACGGGGACCTGGGGGACTGCCTGTTCCGCGGGGACACGGTATGGCACGTGATCAGCTCGGAGCTGCCGGTGTCGCTGGAGCTTGCGATCATGAGCTTCATCATCTCGACGGCGGCTTCGATCCCGTTGGGGCTGTTCTGCGCGGCACACCCTGACACGGCGGCCGACGTGGCCATCCGGACGCTGTCGGTCATCTTCGCGTCGGTGCCGGTGTTCTGGATCGGGACGATGGTGCTGGTGTACCCGGCCGTGTGGTGGGGGTACTCGGTGCCGCTGACGTTCGTGCCGATCACGAAGGGGTTCGTGGCGAACATGAAGATGTTCCTGGTGCCGTCGCTGGTGGCGGCGCTGACGACCTGCGGGAACAACATCCGGTTCGTGCGGACATGCACGCTGGAAGTGATGCGGCAGGACTACGTGCGGACGGCCTGGGCGAAGGGCGCGAAGGAGCGGCGGGTGATGTTCTCGCACGCGTTCCGGAACGCGCTGATCCCGGTGGTGACGATGTTCGGCGGGTCTGTGGCCGGGATGATCGGGGGGAACGTGGTCATCGAGAACATGTTCAACATCCCCGGGATCGGCCAGCAGGTGGTGACGGCGCTGAGCAACCGGGACTACCCGCTGGCGCAGGGGTGCACGGTGGTGTTCGCGATCTTCGTGATGCTGGTGAACCTCATAGTGGACATCACGTACAAGTGGTGCGACCCGCGCGTGACGCTGGAATAGGGGGTGCTGGAGATGGAGAAGAAGAAAGGCGGTCTTTTAGGGACGCTGTGGAGGACGAAGAAGGTGTCGTTCTTCTGCATGCTGGTCCTGCTGGCCTTTATATTCGCGGCGGTCTTCGCGGACGCGCTGGCGCCGCAGAAGATGCAGAACGGGATGCTGCAGTCGCGGCTCCTGGAGGCGATGCAGGCGCCGTCGCTGAAGCACCCGCTGGGGACGGACGCGATGGGGCGGGACCTCTTGAGCTACATGCTGTACGGGGCGCGGACGTCGGTGATCATCGGGCTGACGTGCACGGTGCTGACGACGGCGATCTCGGTGGTGCTGGGGGCCTCCTCGGCGGTCATCGGGGGGCGCTTCGACCTGTACCTGCAGAGGGTGATCGACGCATGGCAGTGCATCCCGGGGATGCTGGTGAGCCTGATACTGATGTCGATGTTCGGCTCCGGGATCCCGCAGATGATCCTGGTGCTGTCGATCCCCGGGGGGATCGGCGGATCGAGGATGATCCGTTCGGCGGCGATCTCGGTGAAGGACAGCGGGTACTGCAACATGTCGAGGATGATGGGCGGCGGGAGCCACTGGAGGCTCTGGAAGCACGTGGTGCCGAACGTGATGCCGCTGATCCTGATGAACCTGGCGAACTGCCTTGGCGGGACGATCATGGCGGAGTCGACGCTGAGCTTCCTTGGGTTCGGGGTGCCCGTGAACACGCCGGACTGGGGAGCGCTGCTGACGGCGCAGGGGCGCAGCAAGATGTACTCGGCACCGTGGATCGGGCTTGCACCGGGGATCGCGATCACGCTGATGGTGTTCGCGGCGGCGATGCTGGGCGACGGGCTGCGAGACGTGCTGGACCCGAGGCTGAAAGGCGGCATGGGGACGTTCTCGCTCAAGAAGATCCACAAGATCGCTGCGAAATATGTGGCATCCTTAAAGAAAGAAGGGGCTAAAGCGAATGCTAAGGCCTGACGAAAGATACAGGTTCGCAAAAAGAAAATAGAGCGATTCACTGTTAACAAAAACTCTTTCTAAAAACGGAATAATAACGAATAAGTCCTTCCTGCCTTAATTCCGCAGGAAGGACTTATTGTTGCCAAAAGGATTGATATAAACAAATTGCGTTTTCTATTTTTCTTCTACATCGTCTTTGCCGCAGCGCAAGGCTTTTTTCTTATATCGCCTCTGCTGCTATGCCAAGGCTGTTCTTACGGCACCACTACCGCCGGGCAAAGGCTTTCCCTACGGCACCGTTGCAACCGGGCAATGGCTTTTCTTTACAGCACCACCGCTGCCGTATAGGAGCTCTTGACCGCTTTCTGGATATTCCCGATCTTTTCGCAGTCACCGGCCATGGCAAATTCAAGACCGCAGTCCGCGTAGGAAAGGGCAGCGTCTGTGAGAGGCTGCATACCACCGCAGGCAACTACGCTGTCGCTGAAAATTTCACTGGTCCTGCCGTCTTTTCCGGCAAAGCGTACCCTGAGGCACCCGTCATCCGTCTCTGTCACATACAAGGTCCGGGCATGGGTCAGATAAGAGAAGCGGCTCTCTGCTTCCCAGGCATCCCGGAAGGCTTCATAGTAATGCACCCGGTCTGCTTCCTTTGCCAGCCTGCCGCTGCGGGTAAGGACCGTCACGTCATGGCCGCAGCGCGCCAGGTACAAGCCGGTTTCGGTACCGGTTTCCGAGCCGCCGATGACGATGACTTTCCTGCCTAATTTTTCCTCGTTCCCGTAAACGCTGATGGGGTCGGTAATCCTGAAATCTGCGTCAGGCAGGCGGGACGGGATCCCTTCCACCGGTGGGATTTTGGGGACAGCGCCTGTCGCGGCGATCACGGAGTCAAAATGATGGATCGCCAGTTCTTCCGGAGTGGGCGCGCAGTTCAGACAGACTTTGATGCCTAGACGGTCCAACTGCCGGACCTGGTATTCTTTGTATTTACGGATCGGCCATTTGAAATCCGCGTAATCCGCGTGGATGAGCTGCCCGCCTAACCGCCCTGTCTTTTCAAACAAGGTCACGTCATGTCCCCGGGAAGCGGCGACGATGGCGGCGTTCATGCCAGCAGGGCCTCCGCCGATGACGGCAACCCGTTTGATTTTCGCGGGTTTCGGGTCCACCATTTTCTTCAGCCGGTTTTCATAGCCCAAGGTCGGGTTTACGCTGCAGATGCTGATCCACGGGCCGTCCATGCCCTGACCATGGCAGCGGTTGCAGCGGATGCAGGGCACCACGTCGTCCCCTCTGCCTTCCTTGATTTTCTGGTAGTAATCCGGGTCGCAGAAAAAGGCGCGTGCCGCGGCCACCATGTCGGTTTTCCCTTCGGCAATGAACTGGTCTGCCTGGGCCGGGTCCTGGAATCCGCCGATGGGCGCCGTGATGATTTTGGCGCCGCTTTCCTTGACAGCCTGGGCATAACGGATCGTCAGCGGGACCTCAGTGGAGTTAAACCCGGTGGGGTGGTTAGCCGTTCCGTCCCCAGCCCTAAGCTGCAGGATGTCAATGATGCCTTCGGCCAGTTTCGCAAATTCCACGGTATCCTGCAAGGAAATCCCGCCAGGGGATTCTTCCCCGCTGACCTGTGCCTCAATCAGGAAATCCTTCCCGCAGGCATCTTTCATCGCTTTGCAGAGCATCAGCGGGAAGCGGGCGCGGTTTTCCACGCTACCACCATACTGGTCCTGACGGCGGTTGGTCATGGGAGAAAGGAACTGCGCCAGGATCGTGGCCTGGTAGGACATATGGATCGTAATCATGTCAAAGCCGAAGCTCTGGTAAAGTTTTGCCGTATTGACGCATTTTTGGATGAGTTCCTGCATCTGTTCTTCGCCCATGGCGGTGCATGGCGGGGCAAGAGGCATGCCGCCGGGCATGTCATCGTCATCCGGTGCCGGCATAGGCGGCAAGGGCTCGTCTGGCAGTTCGTTAGGCCAGAAAGGGCCATGCTCCGCGTCCATGACGCCATATCCTTTGGGCGGCAGGGGCATGATGGCTACGGATGCCTTGGAATGGTAAAAATGGATGGCATCCGCCAGCTGGTTCATATAGTTCTGAACCGCGGGGTTTTCCAGATTAAACATCGGAAAATGGCAGCTGTCCCCGGGACCATTCCGCTGCCGGGAATCGCTCCAGTCCATCGTCGTCACGATAGCCGCGCCGTTTTTCGCGATCCGGGCCTGGTACTGGATGATTTCCTCTGAGGGAAATGGCTCCGGACCGGAGAGAAAATGGGGCAGCGCGTTGGATGAGAGCAGCCTGTTTTTTAAAACGACAGAGCCGATTTTCAGCGGCTCCTGCAGATGCTGGTAAGGTTTGCCCATGATGTTTCCTCCTGAAAAATAAACTCGGGGTTGTTCCGATTCTTTTGTCTTTCTGAAAAAATTGTAGTACAGGTAGTGCAAAATGACAAATAATTTGTCACAATAGGGGAAAATATTGGAGATAATAACAGAATATTTTGAGAGTGACTGTTGGCGGGGAACAACGGATATATATGAAAAAAAGCTGCTCTTATAGAAAGACCGGAGAAGCGCAGGAAAGTGAAAGACGGTAGGAAAACGAAGGGCGGCAGAGCAGCCAAGGGACCGCCGGAAGGCCGGAAGGGCAGTCAGAAGGTCTGGAAGCAAAGCTGGAATGCAAAAGAACGGTATATTAAATGACACGGGAAAAATAGAAACCCAGAATAAACAGCATAGAAAGTTAGGCGGATACGACAGAAAGCAGGTTAGAAAAATGGAAGAAAAAGCAGGAAAAAAATTTGTTCCGGGCTTTCCGGATGACGCGGTACAGGACTATGAGAAAGAGAGCCGTAAGGCAGCCTTGGAGGTGGCGGAAGGCGGCATGGTGCTGCTGGAAAATGATGGGACCCTGCCGCTGCAAAAGGGTGCCAAAGTGGCGCTTTTCGGTCGGGGCGCCGTGGTGACAGAAAAGGGCGGGACCGGTTCCGGGGACGTCAATTCCAGGTCGGTGCCTTCTCTTTGGGAAGGGCTGGAGCAGGCCGGTGTCACAGTGGCAAACCGGGAGATGCTGGCACAGTATCGGGATCGTTACCAGAAGGCAAAGGAAGCCTGGAGGTCTTTGGTCTGGGAACAGGCGAAGGAGGGAAATTCGGAAAGCGATCCGTTTATGGGTTTTATCCGTGCTTTTGAGGCCCATCCCTTCCAGGCTCCGGCATTTCCGAAAGCACAGTCAAAGGAAGCCGACGTGGCCTTTTATGTCCTTTCCCGGATTTCCGGGGAAGGCAGGGACCGGGAAGCGGAGAAGGGGGACTACTACCTGTCTGACGCGGAAGAGGAAGAGCTGGCGCAGGTTTGCAGGCTGTATCCGAAAGTAGTCCTGGTGCTGAACGTGGGAGGCATCGTGGACCTTTCTTTCCTGGACCGGTATTCCAATATCGGTGCGGTGCTGCTGGTTTCCCAGGCGGGCATCTGCGGCGGGCAGGCTTTTGCAGACCTTGTGACGGGCACCGCCACCCCCAGCGGGAAATTAACAGATACCTGGGCGCTCCATTATGAAGATTATCCGGATTCCTCTGTTTTCTCCGCCAATGACGGGAAAGTGGATGTGGAGCCTTATATGGAAGGGATCTATGTCGGCTACCGGTATTTTGATACTTTTGAAAAACCGGTGCGCTACTGCTTCGGCCATGGCTTGTCCTATACTTCTTTTGGAATCGAAGCCCTTGGACTGGAGCTGGAAGGCCGGGGGACCCGCGCACCGCAGCTGCACGCCAGTTTCAAGGTAACGAATACAGGCACCATTTACAGCGGGCGGGAAGTGGTCCAGGTCTATGTTTCCGCTCCCCAGCCAAAGGAAGACGTGGACATGATCAGTGATGCGAATGGACAAAAAGCTTCCGCTCCCCAGCCGGAGGAAGGCAGGGAATACCGGAAGCTGGCGGGTTACGCTAAGACGAAAATCCTGCAGCCGGGAGAAAGCCAGAAAGTAGAGGTAACCGTGCCGCTGCGCGCTTTCTGCCGTTACAGCCAGCAGGAAGCTGCCTGGATTTTAGATGGCGGGGAGTACCTGCTTTTTGCCGGGAGCAGCCTGGATGCTACTAAAGTATTTGGAATAGTCCATGTGCAGGAAAGCATGGAAGCACAGCGGGGGAAAAGGCTGTGGACAGAAGAACTGCCATTCCAGGAACTTTCAGCACCTGCTGCCCGGGTGGAGCAGCGCAGGAAGGAAGCATTGGCGGCTTTCCAGGCTTCCTGCGAGACCGGGAAACCGGCTGGGCCGCAGGAGCAGGCAGAGACAGCAGGTCGACAGGACCCGGCCGGGCAGCAGGAAGCAGGTGGCCTCCAAAGCCCTGCAGAATCCCGGAATATGGTTGGAGCAGAGGACCCTTTGGCATCCCAAAACAATCCTGTTTTTTTGGAAATTCTCCCCGGCGACCTGTCTTGTGAATGGATGGATTACGAAAAAGAGGATGCTTTTGCCGGTGAAAAGGCAAAGGAAATCGCGGCTTCCTTATCCAAAGAGCAGCTTGCCCGCTTCTGCTGCGGTGAAATCAGAGGGCTGGGCGAGGCAAATGCCATAGGAAGTGCCGGAAGCATGGTACCTGGCTCTGCCGCCCAGACCAGCGGGTGCGCCCGGGAACAGGGCGTGCCGGTGGCTGTGCTTGCGGACGGGCCGGCGGGCTTGAGGCTCACCCGGGCCTTCTGTGAAAATCCGGAGGAAGAGGGGCAGGATGCGGAGCTGCGGGGCATGTTCGGGGAATTCCTGTTTCCGCCCAAACAAGCAGAAGGGACCCGCCTGCGCTACCAGAACAGCACGGCTTTCCCCATTGGCACGCTTTTAGCCCAGTGCTGGGATCCGGAAGCTGCCCGGAAAATGGGACAGGCAGTGGGAAAGGAAATGCAGGCGCTGGGAGTGGACGTCTGGCTGGCACCGGGCATGAACATCCACCGGGACCCGCTCTGCGGCCGGAATTTTGAATACTATTCGGAAGACCCGCTGCTTTCCGGCAGGACGGCTGCCCGGATCGCGGAAGGCGTCCAGTCCCATGATGGATGCTCTGTCACCATCAAGCATTTAGCCTGCAACAGCCAGGAAGAAAACCGGATGGGATATGACGCGCAGGTTTCGGAACGGGCGCTTCGGGAAATCTATCTGAAGGGCTTTGAGATCGCGGTAAAAGAAGGACACTCCCGCTGCATCATGACCAGTTATAACAAGGTAAATGGCACCCATTCCGCCAACAACCGGCAGCTCTGCACCGATATGGCAAGGCATGAATGGGGCTTTGAAGGCGTCATCATGACGGACTGGACTACGACGATGCATGGTCCGGACTGCACCGCGGAAGAGTGTGTCAAAGCAGGCAACGACCTGGTAATGCCGGGAGCCCCCAGCGATTTGGAGAACCTGCAGGATGCCCTGGATCAAGGCCGGCTTTCTATGGAGCAGCTCCGGGAAAGCGCTGCGAGGGTCATCCAGCTTGCCATTTCCTGCGGAGGAAAATAAAAGGAAAGCTGCCAGTTGGAAAGAGCCCCGCCCCAGCGGGAGGATTTTTTGCGATGTTCTAGTCGCATCGTCCTATGCCATCGCCTAGCAAGGCAGTGACATAGGACGGTTTGGAATTTGGTGTCTGTCCTCAGCACATGCAGGACATACAGCAAGGGGCCTGGGAAAAGCTGGCCATCGCTTTTCCCAAGCCCCTTGCTGTATGGACGATTCTGTTAATAGGCTATGCCAAGCCCCTTGCTGCAGGAACGATTCCGTTAGAAAGCTGCTGCTCAGGCAGCCTTTACTTCCTCGAAGGTATCTTCGATTTCCTTGTCCGGTTCCTTGGTCAGCAGGCTGACGATGACGATGGTCGCAAGCCCAACCGCAAAAGCCGGTGCCAGTTCATACAGGTCGAAGACGCCGCCCAGCGGCCGAACCAGGTATTTCCAGATGAAGACCATGGCACCGCCGGCAGCCATGCCCGCGATGGCTCCATAACGGTTGGAGCGCTTCCAGTAAAGGGACAGGATCATGCAGGGACCGAAGACGGCTCCAAAGCCTGCCCACGCGAAGGAAACGATGCCGAAGACGGAACTGCTGGGGTTCCAGGCAATGACGATGCCGGCAGCGGCAACGCATATCAGCGTGGCGCGGGCGGTAATCATGGCAGCTTTTTCGGAAAGTTTTACGCCAAACACGTCCTGGATGATGTTTTCGGACACAGCAGAAGCAGCCGCGATCAGCTGGGAGTCTGCCGTGGACATAGTAGATGCCAGGATCCCGGCCAGGATCAGGCCCGCGATGATGGCGAAGAAAAATCCATAGTGGCTGATCTTTTCCGCCAGTACCACGATCAGGGTTTCTGCCTGGGTGGAGCTGGTCGGGTCATGGGAAACCAGGTCCTGCAGCGCGCCGGCCTGGGTCATGGCGCGTCCCGCAACGCCGAGGATGACGGCGATGCCAAGGGAGAAGACGACCCAGATGGAAGCGACCCTTCTGGAGAGCTTGAGCTTGTTGGGATTTTCAATGGCCATGAAACGGAGCAAAATGTGGGGCATTCCAAAATATCCAAGGCCCCAGCAGAACATCGTGATCTTATGGAAAATGCTGTAAGGCATTGCCGTTCCGGTGACATTGTCGTAAGTCTCGCTCATATTTAAGAAGCCCGGCAGCTGGCTGGCGTTCTGGACGACCGCGTCCCATCCTCCTGCCTGGGTAACAGCAAACCCTAATACAATAAACAAAGCGATGGTCATGATGATGGACTGTACAAAGTCCGTCTGGGAAGCGGCCAGGAAGCCGCCGGTAGTACAGTATCCGACGATGACGATGGCGGATACGACCATGGCCAGCTGGTAATTGACGCCGAACAAGGACGCGAACAGTTTTCCGCAGGCGGAGAATCCGGAAGCAGTATAGGGCACGAAGAAGACGATGATAAATACGGCCCCGATGAAAAGCATGATGTTGCTGGAGTCTTTATAACGCCGTTTGAAATAGTCTGGCAGTGTGATGGCACCCAGCTTTGCGGTATAGTTCCGGAGGCGCTTTGCGGTAAAGAGCCAGTTCAGGTAAGTACCGCAGACCAGCCCCAGCGCGGTCCAGCCGGCATCGGCAATGCCGGAAAAATAAGCCAGCCCCGGGATCCCCATCAGGAGGTAGGAACTCATATCGGAGGCTTCCGCGCTCATGGCGGTGACGAAGGGCCCAAGCTTCCTGCCGCCCAGGTAGAAATCCCCTACATCATTGGTGCTTTTGGAGGCAATATATCCGATCAGCAGCATGCCTGCCAGATAGACACAGATCGAGATGATAATGCCGATTTGCGAAGTGGTCATACTCTCTTTCTCCCTTTAATCTGCCTGCCCTGGGGAAAATCCGGGACAAGCCCCTCTTTTTTCGGAGCGCTATGCCAGCAGATTGCACTACGTGCACTGGCATAGCCTGCTTCATCACGCTGCGTGTGATGAAATATTTTCGAATAACATTTTCACTTTACCATATTTTGGCGTCAGAGTGAAGAATTAGTAAGGCGCCGCTTCTTAAAGGATCGTCCCTCCCCCGAGGATCAGCCCGTCTTCATCGTAAAGGACTACTGCCTGTCCCGGCGTGACAGCCCGTACCGGCCGGTCGAATTCCACCCGGATACAGCCGTCTTTATCCGCATATACCGTACAGGGCGCCCCTTTATGGGAGTAGCGGATCTTGCCCACTGCCCGGAGAGGCTTATCCCCGATGTCTTCGATCGCCATCCAGTTGACCTGGCCGGCTTTTAAGGAAGAAGAAAAGACATCTGTTTCCTCCCCGATGACGACTTCGTTCGTCTCCGGGCGGATAGCGGTCACGAAGACAGGGTGCCCCATGGCAAGCCCCAGCCCCTTCCGCTGGCCGATGGTGTAATGGTCGATGCCTTTATGCCTTCCCAGGATTTCGCCGTCCTTTGTGACAAAGTTCCCCTCCGGGAGCTTTTCCCCGGTTTCTTTTTCGATAAAGGAAGCATAGTCCCCGTCATCGACAAAGCAGATGTCCTGGCTGTCCGGCTTGTGTGCCACCGGGAGCCCTGCCTGCTCGGCAATTTCCCGGATTTTTGGCTTGGCGTAAATGCCGTCCGGCATCAGGGTGTGGGAAAGCTGGTGCTGGGTCAGGTTGTAAAGGGCGTAGGTCTGGTCCTTTTCCAAAGCTTTCGCGGTCTGCAGGGTATAGCGCCCGTTGTCCAGGTGCACCACCCGGGCATAGTGGCCGGTGGCGATATAGTCGGCGCCGATCTCCAGGCTGCGGGTGAGCATGGATTCCCATTTTACATAACGGTTGCAGGCGATGCAGGGGTTGGGCGTCTGCCCTTTTAAATAGGAGGAAACAAAGTAGTCGATGACTTTTTCCTGGAATTCTTTCCGGAAATTCATGACATAATAGGGGATCCCCAGCACATCGGCGACCCGCCTGGCGTCTTCCACGGCGCTGACGCCGCAGCATCCTCCCTTGCGTTCTACCTTGCAGGTATCCCCCTGCTCCCAGATCTGCATGGTGACGCCGATGACGTCATATCCCTGCTCTTTTAAAAGGTATGCGGCGACGGAGCTGTCTACCCCGCCGGACATGCCTACTACGACTTTTTTATTCATTTCAGTCCCCTTGAATTCATTATTTGGAAGCTGCGCCATCCCGATTCACATTTTGGACGAAAGCGCAGCCGGTATCATCACCTTCTGGGTGACGGCATATTACGGACATATTCCGGCATTGTCCCAAAAAGGAGTTTGCTTGTCAAATCGCATATCCTGGTTTCTCTTTTTTTATATGACAGAACGTTGAAAAACCGTTAATCATGCTGGAATTTTTGATACATATCGATTAATATAGAAGCAGTGTGGTCAATTTCTTCTATCGTATTTTGGGCACTGACGCTGAAGCGCAAAGTGCAGGAAGCTTCCTGCGCGGAAAGCCCGATGGCGGTCAGCACCCGTGAGGGTTCCAGCGCCCCGGTGGAGCAGGCGGATCCCGCGGAAGCGCAGATCCCTTCCATGTCCAGGCGGATCAGGGCTGTTTCGGAAGAAAGCCCGGGGAAGGTGAGGCTGGCGTTACCGGGAAGGCGCCTTTCGTAGGAACCGTTTAAATGGACCTGCGGCAGCAGGGCGCTGACGCGTCCGATTAAATGGTCCCGCAGCATCCGTTCCTTTTCGGCACGGGCAGGCATTTGGACCATGGCGAGCTGTGCCGCTTTTGCCATACCTACAATGCCCGGCACATTTTCGGTACCGGCCCGGCGGTTCCGTTCCTGGGAGCCTCCATGGACCAGTGCCATAAGAGGGAGCCCTTCCTTTATATAAAGGAAGCCGACCCCTTTCGGACCGCCGAATTTATGGCCGCTGGCGCTCAAAAGGTCGACCTGGGTGCCCTCCAGAAGGAGGGGAATGTGCCCGAAAGCCTGCACAGCGTCTGTATGGAACAGGGCGCCGGCTTCATGAGCAATCCGGCTCAAAGGCCCGATGGGCTCCAATGTGCCGATCTCGTTGTTGGCAGCCATGACGCTGACGATGGCGGTACGGCTTGAGACGGCTTTTTCCAGGGTTTCCGGATGGACCACGCCTTCCTTGTCCACCGGCAGAAACTGTACGTCTGCCCCTTGGCGTTCCAGTGCCAAGGCGGTGTTGTATACGGCCGGGTGTTCAATGGCGGAAAGCAGGATCTGGTCCCTTCCCTGCTCCTTTCCGGCTTCGAAAGCGCTGGAAAGGGCCCAGTTGTCGGACTCGCTGCCTCCGGAAGTGAAATAGATTTCGGAAGCGGAAACGCCCAGGCAGGAAGCCACCTGGTCCCTGCAGGCATCCACTTTATGCCGGATGCGCTGGGAAAATTGATAAGCAGCGGATGGGTTGCCATAGTATTCGGAAAAATAAGGCAGCATTTCTTCCAGGACCCTTGGGTCGGTCCGGGTAGTGGCTGCGTTGTCAAGATAGATCATGGTGCCTCCCTGTAAGCGCTTTCATGGGCAGGTGCCTCCCGGTTTTCGTAAGCCGGGAAGCGGGGATCCTTTCGAAGTTCCCGAGGAGAGAGCCTTGGAGTCCCCTGAGGAGAGAACCTTGAAGTTCCCGAGGAGAGAGCCTTGAAGTTCCCGAGGAGAGAGCCCTCTAAAGCGCTGGAAATCGATTGTTTCAAATTATTATACGATACTTGCAGAAATTTTTCTTGCAAATTGGAAAATATCTTATATAATTAATTTCTAATCATACTAAAAATGTAGGAAATATTTCCTACTAAAAATAAGGGAAAATTTTCCCGCTATTAGAGTAGGATACAGGCATATATCTGAAAAAACAAGAAAGAAATGGAGAGTATTATGGCAGAAGAGTTATTGAAGATAGAAAACCTGCATGTCAGTGTGGAAGACAAGGAAATATTGAAAGGGCTTTCTTTCTCCGTCAACAAGGGCGAGACCCATCTTTTGATGGGACCCAACGGCGCCGGCAAGTCCACCCTGGGCAACGCCCTGATGGGCAACCCCCAGTATGTCGTGACCGAAGGCAGCGTACAGTTCGCGGGGAAAAACCTGTTGGAGGAATCCGTAGACCAGAGGGCAAAGGACGGCCTTTTCATGTCCTTCCAGAACCCCATCGAGATCCCGGGACTTTCCCTTTCCAGTTTCATCCGCAGTTCCATTGAAAACATTTCCGGCAACCGCCTGAAGCTTTTCACCTTCCGCAAGGAACTGAAGAAAGCCATGGAAGTGCTGCACATGGATGAGTCCTATGCAGAGCGTGATATGAACGTAGGCTTCTCCGGCGGTGAGAAAAAGAAAGCGGAAATCCTCCAGCTCCTGATGCTCAAGCCTTCCCTGGCCATCCTGGACGAGACGGACAGCGGCCTGGACGTAGACGCGGTACGTACCGTATCCAAGGGCGTGGAAGAGTACCAGAAGGACAAAGACGGCGCGCTGATCATCATCACCCACAACATGGGCATCCTTTCCTCTTTGAAGGTGGACAAGGTACATGTCCTGATCGACGGGAAGATCGTATCCGAGGGAGACGCATCCCTCCTGGATGAAATCAACACCAACGGTTTCGGCGCGTTTGAAGCAAAAGCGAAGGAAGGCTGAACATGGCAAAGGAAAAGACATATGTAGAGGATATCGACCGTTCCTTATACGATTTCCGTAATAAAGAGGGCAAAGACACCTACAAGCTGAAAGCCGGCCTTACCCGCGAAATCGTGGAACAGATCTCCGATGAAAAAAACGACCCGGAATGGATGCGGCAGTTCCGTCTCCGTTCCCTGGATATTTACAACAAGACGCCAATGGTAGACTGGGGCCCGGCCATCGACGGGCTGGACATGGACAACATCGTCACCTATGTGCGTGACAACAAGAAAATGAGCGCCAACTGGGCAGACGTGCCGGCAGACATCAAGGATACCTTTGAAAAGCTGGGCATCCCCCAGGCAGAGCGGACTTCCCTGGCAGGCGTCGGCGCCCAGTATGACTCCGAGCTGGTTTACCACAACGTCAAAGACGAAGTGGCAGAGCAGGGCGTTGTTTATACCGATATCGAAAGCGCGCTGCACGGCCCGTATGCCGACATGATCCAGAAGCACTTCATGAAACTGGTGCCTCCGACTGACCACAAGTTCGCGGCACTGCATGGCGCGGTCTGGTCCGGCGGTTCTTTCGTATACGTTCCGGAAGGCGTAAAAGTGGAAATCCCGCTGCAGTCCTATTTCCGTCTGAACTCCCCGGGTGCCGGCCAGTTCGAGCATACCCTGATCATTGTGGACAAAGGCGCTTACCTGCATTTCATTGAAGGATGCAGCGCCCCGAAATATAATGTGGCCAACCTCCATGCCGGCTGCGTAGAGCTGTTCGTAGGCGAGGATGCCACGATCCGGTACTCCACCATTGAGAACTGGTCCAAAAACATGTACAACCTGAATACCAAGCGTGCCTTGGTGGAGAAGAACGGCAAAGTGGAATGGATCTCCGGTTCCTTCGGCTCCCATGTTTCCTACCTCTATCCGATGAGCGTATTGAACGGGGAAGGCGCCAGGAGCGAATTTACTTCCGTAACCTTTGCGGGACATGGCCAGAACCTGGATACAGGATGCAAGGCAGTACACAACGCGCCCAATACTTCTTCTTATGTAAATACCCGTTCCATTTCCAAGAGCGGCGGCATCAGCACCTTCCGGAGCAGCGTCGTCATTAACAAAAACGCCAAGGGCAGCAAGTCTTCCACTTCCTGCCAGTCCCTGATGCTGGATGACATTTCCAGGTCCGATACGATCCCTGCCATGGACGTGAGGACGTCCCAGGCAGACGTAGGGCACGAGGCAAAGATCGGCAGGATCAGCGACGAGGCTATTTTTTATATGATGAGCCGCGGCATTTCCGAAGAGGATGCCAGGGCCATGATCGTGACCGGATTTGCCAGCAACGTAGGCAAGGAGCTGCCGCTGGAGTACGCGGTTGAGATGAACAACCTGATCCAGCTGGAGATGAAGGGTGCAATCGGATAAGGAGGCAGGAGAATGGAACTGAAAATAAACCGTCTGCCGGCTTATACCTTTGGCTGGCTCCAGATGAACGAGGCTGTGCTGGAAGATGTTTCGGCAGGCCGTGCAATAGAGGCACAGGTGGAAGTGCCGGAAGGGCTTTCCCTTACTACGGAAGAACGGTCCGGGCTGGAAGATGTAAAGACCGGATCCGGCGAAGATATGGACAAGCTGGTAAAAGAAGCCGGCGTATCCAGGCAGGTACTGGAGGTCCCGGCAGGGGCTGACCCACAGCAGGCACTGCGTATCCTGATTCCCTGCGAAGAAGGGGCAAATGCAGTAAACAGCTATGGCGCCGTGCTGGGCGAAGGGAGCCATGCAACCGTAGTCCTGGCATGGGACGGGGACAGGCAGTCCAAAGGCTTTTCCGCGGCACAGATGAAATTCGTCGTTGGAAAAAATGCCCGACTGGACCTGGTGCAGATCGTCCGCGGCGGCGAGGATTACCAGATTATCAGCGACGTGGGGATTGACTGCGGCGAGGGCGCGGATGTGCATGTGGTACACCTGTTCCTTTCCGGAAAAGAAATTTACCAGGGGCTGCGCACCAACCTCAAGGGGGAAGGAAGCCACCTTCTGGCAGACGTTGCCTATACGGTGCATCTGGACCACAAGCTGGATATGAATTACTTCGCGGACCAGACCGGCAAAAATACCAAGAGCGAGATGTACCTGAACGGCGTCCTCCGGGATACGGCAAAGAAGATGTTCCGCGGCTCCATTGATTTCAAGAAGGGCTGCGGCGGCTCCACCGGCGATGAGAAAGAGGACGTGCTTTTGATCGATGACGGTGTGGAAAACAAGACTATCCCGCTGATCCTCTGCGACGAGGAAGACGTGGAAGGCAACCATGGCGCTACCATCGGCAGGCTGGACGAGGAAATCCTCTTTTACATGGCAAGCAGGGGGCTTTCCGAAGAGCAGATTTATTCCGTCATGGCAGATGCCCGCATCGAGGCCGTGGTCCGGAAGATCCCGGATGACATTGCCCGCAAGAGGCTGCATGACGAGATGGAAGACGAGCTTCGTACTTGCAGGAGGGAGGAGCGCAGATGACAAAAAAAGAGGTCGAGAAACTGAGGGCAGATTTCCCTCTTCTTGCGAATAACCCGGGGCTGGCTTACCTGGACAACGCGGCTACGACCCAGAAGCCCAGGCAGGTGATCGAAGCCGAGACCCGCTTTTATGAAGAATTAAATGCCAACCCGCTCAGGGGCTTGTATGACCTGAGCCTGCGCGCCACCGAGGCGTATGAGGATGCCAGGGAAAAGGTAAAGGATTTCCTCCACGCGGCAGACTCCTGCGAAATCATCTTCACCAGGAATGCTTCCGAAAGCCTGAACCTGGTGGCATTCAGCGGCAGCGAGGCTTTCCTCTCCGAGGGCGATGAAGTGCTGGTGACCGTGATGGAACACCATAGCAACATCCTGCCTTGGCAGCATGCGGCGGCCCGCAAAGGCGCCAAGCTGAACTGGCTGGAATGTGATGAAAAAGGGAAGATTACGGAAGAAGCCTTCCGCAGCGCCCTTACACCGAAAACAAAGATCGTCGCCATGACCCAGCTTTCCAACGTGTTGGGCGTCAAAAACGACGTGCAGAAATTTGCGGCTATCGCCCATGAGAACGGTTCCATCTTTGTCTGTGACGGCGCCCAGTCCGTCCCCCACGTACCGGTGGACGTACAGGACCTGGATGTGGATTTCCTTTCCTTCTCCGGCCATAAGATGCTGGGACCCATGGGGATCGGCGCTTTGTACGGGAAGAAAGAGCTCCTGGAGAAAATGCCGCCTTTCCTGACCGGCGGCGAGATGATCGAATATGTGACCCGGGAAGGGGCTACTTACGCTGAGCTCCCCCACAAATTCGAAGCCGGCACCGTCAACGCGGCAGGCGCGGTAGGCCTGGGCGCGGCCATCGATTATTACAACGCGGTTGGCATCGACAAGATCGAGCAGCGGGAGCAGGAACTGGGCAGATATGCCATGGAGCGTTTGAAAAACGTGCCGCACCTCAACCTCCTGGGCTCCGATGTGGCAGAAGAGCACCATGGGATCTTTACCTTTACGGTAGATGGGGTGCATCCCCACGACATCGCGGCGATCCTGGACGCGGACCATGTGGACATCCGCGCCGGCCACCACTGCGCGCAGCCGCTGATGCAGTTCATGCATACCCCCTCCACAGCCAGGGCGAGCCTGTGCTTCTATAATACGGAAGAGGAAATCGACCAGCTGGCAGAGAGCCTTTCCACCCTTCGTGAGCGGATGGGATATAAGGATTGATACAAGGAGACGTTCCAGATGGAATACAATAATTTTTACAATGAAATCCTGACGGACCATAACCTGCATCCGGCACACAAGCATGACCTGCCGGATGCCAATATGGAACTGGAAGGCGTAAACCCCAGCTGCGGGGATGACATCATCCTCAAGCTGAAGGTGGAAGACGGCGTAGTAAAGGACGGCGGTTACGTAGGAGAGGGATGCGCTATTTCCCAGGCATCCGCTGACATGATGCTGGACCTGGTCATCGGAAAGACCAAGGAAGAGGCGCTGCACCTCAAGGACCTTTTCATGAAGATGATCAAGGGCGGCATTACCGAGGACGAGATGGACGAGCTGGAAGAGGCAGCTTCCTTGAAGGATATCTCCCATATGCCCGCCAGGGTCAAATGCGCGGTGCTGGGCTGGCGTACCATGGACGAGATGCTGGAAGAGGATAAGGAAAAGTAAACGGTACTTTCCGCATTATCTTTGGGCAGGTAAAAAAGAAACATGGAAGGAAAGCAGGCTGGCTGGAAGTAAGTGATGCAGCTTAGAGTGTCCGGCGATACAGGCAGGTTGGACAAAGTTTTTCCTGAATAAAGTGAGAGGACGTTTTTCCCTATGAAAAGGGGAGGGACGTCCTTTTTTTATTGCCCCTGCGGTGCCGGTGGATTTATATTGACAGTAAGAAGGGGATTTAATACAATGACTGTACTAAGACGAATAACACAGTTCCTGGGATTCATGATCCTCCAGGTGGCGGATTCTTGTGGAAAAGGAGAAAGCAGTGAAGTTAAAGTTAGGAAAGAAAAAAATCCTGGTCCTGGCCATCATTGCCGCAGCCATCGTAGTGGCAGTGGTTGTTTTTGCTTTGTCACGCCATAGGGGCAGCGCAGACAGCGGGAAAGCCTATGTGTCCCAGGTTTCCTCTGTCAACGCGGCAGGGGCAAACGATGCGGACGCCGGGTCCGTCAACCGCTACAGTGGCAAAGTGGAAACCCAGAAGACCCAGAAGATTTCCCTGGATTCCTCGAAAACGATTAAGGAAATCTATGTCAAAGCAGGGGACAAGGTCAGCAAGGGGGATCCCTTGTTTACTTATGATACCCAGGGTACGGAACTGAAGATCGAGCAGGACCAGCTGAAGATTGAGCAGCTTAACCAGACCATTTCCAATGACAATGACCAGGTGGCCCAGCTGCAGAAGGATTTAAAGTCGGCATCCTCTTCCGACAAGGCTGGCATTTCCGCCCAGATCCAGACCCTGCAGGCGGAAATTGCCCAGAGCAATTATGATATTGAGACCACCAAGGTGGAAATCCAGCGTTACCAGTCCGAGGTCAATAATGCCACCGTCAAGGCAAAACTGGATGGCACAGTGGAATCCGTGGCAGACATTTCCGGCGACTCCGGCACTACTTTGGATTCGGACAGTTCAACAGACAGCTCTTCCGGTACGGACAGCACGGACAGAACCGATTCAGACAGTACGTCTACCGACAGCAGTGCTTCTTCGACAGACGGTTCCTCCAGTTCTTCCAACACGCTGATGACCATCGTCGGTACCGGCGACCTTCGGGTCAAAGGCACGGTCAGCGAGCAGAATGTGGGCAATCTGGCCGAGGGGATGAATGTCATCGTGCGCTCCCGGGTGGACACCACGAAGACCTGGACCGGGACGCTTACTTCCATCAGTTCCAAGCCGGAAGAAAGTACAGACAGCTCTTCTTCCATGTATTCCGATCCTACGGGCAGCTCCGAGCCTGCTTCCAAGTACAGCTTTTATGTGACTTTGGACAATGCTGACGACCTGCTTTTGGGGCAGCATGTCACGGTGGAGCCGGATGAAGGGCAGGAGGCCAAGAGGAATGGCATCTGGCTGGATTCCAGCTATCTGGTGCAGCAGGAAAGCGGCGACAGCACAGCTTATGTGTGGGCAGTGTCCAAAGCCGGAGGCAAGCTGGAAAAACGCCAGGTGCAGCTGGGCGATTATGATGACCAGCTTAATATTTATGAGATAAAATCCGGCTTGTCAGAGGATGACTATATCGCATGGCCCGATGACAGCTGCAAGGAAGGGGCACCTACGGTAGCGGACACTTCCACGTCGGATACCGGGAGTACCGGCACGGATGATGGCGGTTCTACAGACGGCGCCGTTACAGCAGATTAAGGAGGAAAAAGGCAATGTTACTGGACCTCCGGCATATCTATAAAACTTACGGGGACGGGGAGCTATCGGTACCGGTTTTGTTTGACGTCTCCCTGCAGATGGAAAAAGGGGAGTACGTGGCCATCATGGGACCTTCCGGCTCCGGAAAATCCACCCTGATGAACATTATCGGCCTTTTGGACGTACAGACCTCCGGCGATTATTTCCTGGACGGGCAGGACATGGCCGGGAAAAATGACAACGAGCTTTCGGAAATCCGCAACCGCACCATCGGTTTCGTATTCCAGAATTTCAACCTGATGCCCAGGGAGACGGCCATTGAAAATGTGGCGCTTCCCATGATGTACGCCGGCATCCCGCGGAAAGAGCGGCTGGAGCGGGCCGCTGCGGCTTTGGAAAAAGTAGGGCTGGGAGAGAGGAAATCCTTTTTCCCCACCCAGCTTTCCGGCGGGCAGAAGCAGAGGGTTGCCATCGCCAGGGCCATGGTCATGCACCCGCCTCTGCTTCTGGCAGACGAGCCCACCGGAGCGCTGGACAGCGCTTCCGGAAAACAGGTTATGGAGCTGTTCGGCGGGCTGAACCAGGAAGGCACCACGGTGCTGATGATCACCCATGAACAGGAAGTGGCGGATTTCGCCCAGAGGCAGATGGTGATCCGCGACGGCCGCCTGCATGAGAAAGGAGGCGCTTCCGCATGAAAGTTTTTGTGAAAAAGTATCTGAAGCGCATCCTGGTGGTCGTGATCTGCGTCGTCGTTGCCATCGGTTCGCTTTTCTTTCTCCGCAGCCGGGCAGGCGGCGCCGTCAGCGTGGTGCCGGTGAGCGGCCTGGGCCTTCCGGAGGACCCGGTGCAGTATTCCGGCACCGTCAATACAGGCGCCTCCCAGGACGTGAAGCTCCGGGACGCTTTCGTCAAATCCGTCAATGTGGAATCCGGTGACACTGTGAAAAAGGGCGACGTGCTCATGGTCTATGATACCGAGTCTTATGCGCTGACCGTGCAGTCGGACGAGGCAAAAATCGCCGTTTTGGAAGCAGACATCGCCAAGGAGCAGAAAAACCTGGCGAAATACCAGGCACTGAAGCCTTCGGAAGACGCGCCTGCCGGTTATGATGGAGGAGGGGATGATTCCGATTCTTTCTCCGGCGGCGATGATTCGGACCGTTCCCAGGATAATGGAACCGGCTCCCAGGATATCACCCCTTTGGAGACAAAGGCCACCCTTTCGGAGGATATGGCCGGCACCAGCGATACTTTTTATGTGACGCCGGATACCGTCGTGACGGCGGGCTTTTTGCAGAAGCTCCGGGACAGTGGGGAGGCAGCAAACCTGGCAGTCTTTTCGGATGATACGTATTATGGCACCTGGGTGATAGACGGCAGCGGGCTTCCCCAGGCGGATGGAAATTCCGAAGGGACCTATCGCCAGGTAACGGAAGACGAACAGGGATCCCTGGCAGAAAAAATAGCCGGGAGCATTTTTGGCCTCCTGCCTTCTTCCGGCAGCGGAAGCGGCAGCTCCGGCAGCACAGATTCCGGGACAGATGGTTCCGGGGCGGGGGATGGCACCGGCAGCGATGCAGGAGGCGGCAGCACAGGCAGTGACGGCACATCTTCCACCGGCAGCAGCATCAGCCAGGATACCCTGCGGCAGCAGGTCCTCCAGGCGTTGCAGGGGAGCGGCACTTATTACGTGCAGGATGGCAGCAGTGAAGGGCAGGACCCGATTTCTTCTGACTGGACATTGTCCGACAGTATGAAAATCACGGATGAGGGAGCGCTGATCAACGCCGGCACTGGCTACGGCTCTTTCCAGGCATCTGCCCCCGTTTCCTATGAAGAATACGTGCAGGGCCAGTCCGGCAGCACGGATGACAGCAATGATACAGGCAGCAGTGATGATACGGAAGATATCTCCGACGCGCAGGAAATCTATGAATCCGCCGCGGAAGGCACTACTTCCGGCAGCGATGAAAATTACGCTTATACCAAAGCGGAACTGGCAGACAGGATCAAGCAGAGCCAGCAGACGCTGAAGGAAAAGGACCTGGAGCTGCGCCAGGAGAAAGTCACACTGGAACAGGACAAGCTGGTGGCAAAGACCGGCGAAATCACAGCCCGGGAGGATGGCGTCGTTACCTACGTCAAGGATTACCAAACCGCGGAAGTGGGAGATACCATTATCAAAGTAAAGGGCAGCACCCAGTATGAAGTGACTTCTTACGTGGATGAATTGTCTTTGGCCAAGCTTTCGGTAGGGGATTCGGTTACCGTGACCGATTATTCCAGCGGGATGAGCGTTTCCGGCGATGTGACGGCGATTTCGGAAAAACCGGCATCCGACAGCGAGAACCTTCAGGCCTATGGCGTAAACCCCAACAGCTCTTACTATCCGGTTACCATCCGGACACAGGAAGGAGAAGGGCAGATGCAGGTGGGAGACGGGTGCCAGGTGGTATTTGACAGCCTGCAGACGAAAGCCATCGTCCTGGACCTGATGTATGTCCGCAGCGATGACGGCGGGAAATATGTGATGATCCAGGGGGACAACGGAAAGCTGCAGAAGAAATATGTCAAAACCGGGAAAACCGTTTACGGTTATGAGATCGAAATCCTGGATGGCTTGTCCGATGACGATTATATCGCGGTGCCTTATGGCAAAAATGTCAAGGAAGGCGCCAGGACAGTCCGGGAGGATGATTCCGATTTGTATGGAGGGATGTATTAATGGGAGAAAATATCCGAATTTCCCTGCGGGGTATCTGGTCTCATAAGATGCGCAGCTTCCTGACCATGCTGGGCATCATCATCGGAATCGCCGCGATCATTGCCATCGTTTCCACGATCAAGGGGACAAACGAGCAGATCAAGCAGAACCTGGTGGGATCCGGGACCAATACCGTCACAGTAATGCTGACAAAGGACGGCATGCCGGTCAGCGAAAACGGAGGGGACACCGGCGGCGCCACCGTGCCGGAACTGGCAGAGGATGACAGGAATTCCCTTTTGTCGATCCAAGGAGCCGAAAACGCGGCATTTTACCATTCCCGTACTTATGTGGACAATGTCTATTATTTAAATAATTCCCTGGAAGGGGACACAATCTACGGCATCGACCAGAATTATCTGGATGCCGCGGGCCTGCAGCTTAAGGAAGGGCGTGGCTTCGGCAAGGTAGACCTGACAGACAGCCGCCGGGTGTGCCTGGTAAACGATGCCGTGGCGGATTCCGCTTTCGGAGGGGACGACCCTGTCGGGAAAGTGATTGACATCCAGGGCGAGCCTTTCACGGTGATCGGCGTGGTAACCTCCTCTTCCGCTTATGAGCCGGTGATTAATTCGGAGACGGATTATTATATGTATATGTCATCCGGCACCAGTACAGGCGCGATCTATATCCCGGACCAGATGTGGCCGGTCATCTTCCAGTATGACGAGCCTCAGAATGTCCTTTTGAAGGCGGATAACACAGATGACATGACATCAGTGGGAAAGCAGGCGGTGGATATTTTGGACGCGGCGATTGCGTCTGACAGCTCCGGCAGCCTTTCTTATGCCAGCCAGGACCTGAGCCAGACTGCGTCCCAGCTGCAGCAGCTCACCAGTTCCAGCAACGTCATGCTTATCGGCATTGCGTCGATTTCCCTTTTGGTTGGTGGCATCGGCGTCATGAATATCATGCTGGTTTCGGTAACAGAAAGGACCCGTGAGATCGGGCTGAAGAAAGCGTTAGGTGCCAAGAAGCGGGCGATCCGTGCCCAGTTCCTGACGGAGGCGGCGCTTTTGTCCATGATCGGAGGCGGCCTGGGCGTAGTCGTGGGCATCATCATGGCACAGCTTATCGCTTTTGTGGCAAAGATCCCGGTGGCGATCAGCATCCCGTCCATCTTCATCTCGGTGCTGTTTTCCATGGCAGTGGGCATCATCTTCGGCCTTATGCCTTCCATCAAGGCGGCCAACCTGAACCCCATCGACGCGCTGCGGTACGAATAAACCTGGCAGGAGGCTTTTCCGGAGGGAGTATAGGAACTGTGAAATGACAGGCCGGGCAGTGGACCTCAAACCAGGTGCCGCTACAAGGACAGACGCTGCTTACCCAATCACCCGGAAGGAGTGCCGCGCCATGAAAAATCACGCTTCGCGTGAGGATGCGTCCTGTGTCAACGCCTTGCCAGGCGAAACGGCGGACGATGTGGTTCGAAATCATAAGAGCTCCTCCCGCTGAAGCGGGTCCCTCACAATATATATTCGAAGCGGTGAGACGGAAAAGTTAAAAAATAGAATAGCGAAGAGAGAGCCTCGGAAGCCGGTATGGTTTCCGGGGCTTTTCTTTATCCCGGTGCTTTTTTATAGAAAAAGCAAGGGAGCGCAGGATGCGGTGGACAGGACCGCCTTTCCATGGAGCCGTTGCATGCTGTATATGGACGGGCTTTCTTTCCCGGGCGAGGGCATTTCGGCTGTTTAGAATTTTGTTAGAATTCCGGATGAAAATATTTAACCCACTTTGGTAAGATGATGGCAGACGCCACATTCCCAATCGTCCTTCGGATGGTGCGGCTAGTACATCGTAAGGAATTCTCCCGCTGGGGCGGCCCTTCCTTACGATAGAGCGCAACGAATTGGAATGGTATGTGTAAGCGTACATGGTTATATAGAAACAGGATAAGCAGGCAGGGATGGCCATAGCCCATGTATCGATGTTTCCCATTAGCATTGTCTGGGACCGCCATCATAAAGAAAAAATCCGGAGGTAGCCATATGAAACTGCACCAGGTAAAACGGCATTGGAAAAAAGGGCAGCAGGAGCAGGCAGGGAAAAAACCAGAGGGCAGGGCCGCGAAAATTTCGGTGCGGACCAGGATTTTCCGCAACAACACCTGGATGAATATCGTCACCGTCGCTTCCTGTATCCTGGTTACGTTAGGCACGGGAAAAATCTTCTGGAACATAATTGAGAGGCAGGTCCACCATTACTTCCGCGCCTTCCATGGCTTCCACTGGACGGATGTGGAAGAAATCATGAGCTATTTCTTATACCATTTCAGGAACGATATCCTGCTGTATGCGGCAGTGGATATCGCGCTGTGCATCCTTGTGCTGTTCGTAGTGAGCCGCTGGTTTACCGACCGGCTGGCAAAGTGTGTCATGGAACCGCTGCAGGTGCTGCAGGAAGGCGCGGACAGGATTAAAGAGAACGATTTATCCCGGGATATTGTTTACGAAGGGGACGCGGAATTTGAAGAAGTCTGCAATTCTTTCAATTCCATGCGGCAGCACCTTTTAGAGGAAAAAGAGAAAAACGAAAGGTATGAAAAAGCCAGGCAGGGGATGATCGCGGGCATTTCCCATGACCTTCGGACGCCCCTCACCGCTGCCCATGGCATGATCAAGGGAGTGCTGGACGGCGTGGCTTCCACCCCGGAGCAGCGGGAAAAGTTCCTGCGGACAGCTTACCGCAGGACCGATGAGATGGATGTCATGTTAAACCAGCTGTTTTACCTTTCTACTTTGGAGACCAAAGGGATCCCGGTCCATCCCTGCAGGATGGATATGGCCCAGTTCCTCCATAATTTTGTCCGGTCCAGAGAGGAAATGCCGGAAAATGAAAGCATCCGCTTCCGCCTGGACCTGTGCCCGCCGGCGGGTCCCTTTCTGGTACAGGCAGATCCGGAACAGCTGCTCCGGGTTTTTGAAAACCTTTTGGGCAACAGCAAGAAATATGCCGAAAGCAACCCGCTGGAAATCAAGGTCCATATGGAGCTGGCGGGTGAGGGCAGGGTCCGCGTGATTTTTGCGGACAATGGTGTCGGCGTTCCGGAGGACAAGCTCAAGCAGGTCTTTGAGGAATTTTTCCGGGTGGACGAGTCCCGGAACAAGAAAGAAGGAAGCGGCCTTGGCCTGTATGTGGTACGATATTTAATGACGGCGATGGGCGGAACGGCTTATGCCAGGAACGACCACGGTTTCCAGGTGGTGCTCCTCCTGCCAAGGGCAGAAGAAGAGGGAGAGGATTCTCCATCCGGGTGAGTGGAGAAAAATGCAGATCCTGTTTCTTCCAAGCAGGAGAATGACGAGGCGCTTTCTGCCGGCGGAAATAATGTGGCATCTCCCGTCCGGAAAACTGGCAAAACACAGGCCACGCCAGCTTCCGCCCAAAAGGGCAGCGGAACAGAAGGCACGCCAGATTCCGGTGAATCTGGCAGCAGGCCCTGAGGAAAGTGGTATCGATTTACGACATAATTGCGGGAAAGAAGGAAACAGGCATGGCAGAAAAAGATAAAGTCCTGGTAGTGGAAGATGATGAAGACATCAGGCTGGTCGAAGAGACTTACCTGCAGACGGCAGGATATGAGGCAAAAATGCTGCCGGATGGGAACAATATCATGGATATCCTGGAAAAGGAACCTTTTGACCTCATCCTTCTGGACCTGATGCTTCCGGGGAAAAACGGATATGAGATCTGCGAAGAGGTGCGGAAGAAATATGACATCCCGATCCTCATGGTGACGGCCCGGACCCAGTCTCTGGACAAGATCCGGGGATTTGGTTCAGGCGCTGATGATTACATCTCCAAGCCCTTTGACCCTATGGAGCTGGTAGCCAGGGTCAATGCCAATATCCGCCAATATAAGAGGCTGAAAAGTGCATCTTCCCAGGAAGAGGGGCGGGAAAAGGAAATCCGTATCGGGGACCTTAGGATCCTGCCGGACAGCTGGCGGGTTTACAAGAAAGACAAGGAAATCACGCTGCCTCACCGGGAGTTTGAGCTTCTGGCGTTCCTGGCGGAAAACCCGGACATTGTCTTTTCCAAGGAACAGCTCATGGATAAAGTCTGGGGCTACGATTATTCCGGGGACAGCGCCACGGTCATGGTCCACATCAATCGCCTCAGGGAGAAAATCGAGGACGATCCGCAGGATCCCAGGTATATCGAAACGGTCTGGGGCGCCGGCTACCGGATGTGCCGCCCTTCCTGAAAACCGGACAGGGGCTGCCGGTGCTTGGTACAGGACGATGCGGCTGGTGCATCGCAAGGAAAGTTTAGAAATTGTTTAGAATTTCCTCCGTACCCGTTTATGGATACAGCGTAGGATACCTGTATTACAGTGGAGACAGTAGAAGGCACATATCGTGCGTTTTCCGTACTCGGGGAGGAAGGAAAAATGAAGAAAAAGTTAATGGCAGTGGTCTGTGCGGCATGCCTTGTGGCAGGGCTCCTTGCCGGATGCGGCAAAGGCGGGCAGGTAGCAGGAAATACCGCTGGCAGTGAAGACAGTGCGGACAGCAGTCCGGATGGCAATATGATTTCCCAGGAAGCTTTGGATCAAGCGGAGGAAGACAATATGACCATCCCGAACCCGGAAGACATGGACTGGCCGGATGCCACCACCGGGGCTTACGGGCAGGAAGATAT
>CADBRV010000093.1 GCA_902797185.1 uncultured Lachnospiraceae bacterium | reverse complement strand
CTCATTTCGAGAACGATCGATCAGATCATTTCGAAAACGATCGATCCATCTCTTTTTCCAGAAGGGTAGGTCAAACCATTTCGGGAACGATAAGCGATATCTTTCCAAGAATGGATGGACCGTATCGTTTCAAAAAGATGGATGATATTCAGAAAGGAAGGACAATGGGACGGACTGCAGAAGTTACCAGGGAAACCGGGGAAACAAAGATTTCCTGCAGGATCAACCTGGATGGTACAGGGAAATGCGAAATCCAGACCGGCATAGGTTTTTTTAACCATATGCTGACGCTGTTTGCAAAGCATGGCTTATTCGACCTGGAATTAAAAGCGGATGGCGATATCGATGTGGACTGCCATCATACAGTAGAAGATACAGGCATCGTCGTGGGGCTTGCCATGAAAAAAGCCCTGGGAGACAAAAGCGGGATCAACCGTTATGGCAGTATCCTCCTTCCCATGGATGAGACTTTGGCTTTGTGTGCCGTAGACCTTTCCGGCAGGCCTTACCTGGTGTTTGACGCGGATTTTCCGGCAGAACGGCTGGGGATCATGGAGACGGAAACGGTCCGGGAATTTTTCCTGGCAGTGGCAAATGCCTGCGGCATGAACCTGCATTTAAAAATTTTATATGGGGAAAATACCCACCATATGGCAGAGGCGATGTTCAAAGCCTTTGCCCGTGCTTTGTGCACCGCTGTTTCTTATAACAGCAGGGTCCAGGGCGTGCCTTCTACAAAAGGCAGCCTGTAATCCCGGATCGAGCCCATAGAAATCCCTCGAAACCAGGCAGCAGCTGGTGTCGGCTTCCGAGGGATTTTCTTTTTTCCCAGCAAGGAGCTTTGCAATGAAGTTTAAAGAGTTTGCAGTTTTTATATATATTAAAGACGGAAAAGCCTGCCTGCAGCAGGATGGAGGGGAAGCTTACGACCATAAAAGCGTCCTTTCCCTGATCCGGACCCTGAATGATGAGGGGGTGGACCACTTATTCCTGATGGAACAGGCGGAAAATGACGAGCAGCACCATGCCAACCTGCCAATCTTAAGCACCATCTGCCGCAGCGCGGAAATGCTGGTAGCTGGAGGCGGATATGTGCACGGGGTGGACCAGGTAAAAGAATACCTGTATGCCCACTGCTCCTGCGTCATCATTGACGGGACCCGGAAGGATGCCCCTTCTATCCTGAAAGACGCTGCCACCCGCTTTGGCCGTGAGAAACTCATTCTCAGCATAAAAAACCCGGACCTTTTATTTAAACAGAAGGAAACGGTGGAACAGAATGCCGGCGCGCTCCTGCTTATGGAAGAATCCAATTTAAAGGCCATTGAAAGCATGACTTACCTGCCTGTTTTTGTGAAAGTGCCGGACCTTTCCAAGGAGATTTTAAATTCGGTGCTTTCTGCTGAGACCGTACAGGGGATCACCATTGATTACGGCAAGGTTGCGTCTTTGGACGTGCTGGGATATAAAAACAAGCTGGTGGAGCAGAACCTGGAAATCACCCGGTTTGAGCCCCTCCTGGACTGGAAGCAGATGAAGCTTAATTCCGACGGCATGGTGCCGGTCATCGTCCAGGATTATTTAAACGGGGATGTCCTGATGCTGGCCTACCAGAATGAAGAGGCATTTTACCATACGATTAAAAGCGGCAAGATGACATATTGGAGCCGCAGCAGGAATGAGCTTTGGGTAAAAGGGGAGACCTCCGGGCATTTCCAGTATGTCAAATCCCTTACCGCGGACTGCGACAGGGATACGATCCTGGCAAAGGTATCCCAGATCGGGGCAGCCTGCCATACCGGCAGCCGCAGCTGCTTTTTTCAGGACATCATCCGTAAGGAATATTCCTCCAAGAACCCGCACACGGTGCTGGAGGATGTCTATAAAGTCATAAAAGACCGCAAGGAGCATCCCAAGGAAGGCTCTTTGTCCACTTCCCTTTTTGAAAAGGGGATCGATAAAATGATCGAAGAGCTGGGGCGTGAAAACGTACGTACTGCCCTGGCAGCCAAAAACGGGGACAAAGAAGGCGTCGTCTATGAAATGTCCGACTCCCTTTATTACGGCATGCTCCTGATGGTGGAAATGGGCATTACCTGGGATGATATCATGACAGAGCTTGCCTACAGGGAATGAAGAAATGAACCGCATCCTGATAACGAAGTATGGAAACGGGATCCTGAGCGCCTTGTATACCGGAAACCGGATGGAAGAGGCGCTGGTGGAGAATCCCGCAAATCCATCTATTATAGAAAATATTTACGTAGGAAAGATCAGCTGTATCCGGCCTAATATCAATGCCGCTTTTGTCAATATCGGCACAGGGGCGGACGCTTACCTTTCCCTGGAAAACAACCCGCCCATCATCTTTGTAAAAAAGGTAGGGAAAAAGGACGTTTCCCCGGAAGACGAGATCCTGGTACAGGTGGCGAAAGAAGCGCAGAAGGGGAAAACGGAAACCCTGACCACTTTGCTTACCTTTAAGGGAAAAACCGTTTTCCTAATCTGGGGAAAAGAGGGGCTTTCCGTCTCCTCTAAAATCCCCAGCGACCAGAAAGCACGCCTTTCCGACCTGGTAAGGCCGCACCTGCCTTCCGGTTTCGGGGTCATGGTACGGACAAACGCCATGTATGCGGATGACGAGGAAATCTTATGCGAGCTGGGAGAACTGAAGGAAAATGCGGAAAAAAGCCTTTCTGTCTGGAAGCACAGCACCGCGTTTACCTGCGTCCGCAAAAGCGGCCCGGAGTATATTGCCTATTTGCGGAATACCTACCGGAGCCGTTTCGACGAGGTCCTGACAGACCAGGAAGATATTTATCAAGCGCTCCTCCAGAAGAAGCAGGAAGAACAGGACATGGCAGACATCCCCGTCCGCCTTTACACCGACACCCGCCCGAACCTTTGTGCTTTATATAATGTAAAGAACCAGGTCCAGAGGGCCCTGGGGGAGAGGGTCTGGATGAAAAGCGGGGCTTACCTTGTGATCCAGCCCACGGAAGCCCTTACCGTCATTGATGTCAATTCCGGGAAACGGATATCCGGAAAAGACAAGCAGAAGGCGATTTTCGAGATCAACCTGGAAGCGGCCAGGGAATGTGCAAGACAGATGCGGCTGCGCAACCTTTCCGGAATTATCCTGATTGACTTTATCGACATGGTGGACAGTTCCCAGGAAGAATCGCTGGTAGAAGAAATGCGCAGGGAATGCGCCAAGGACCCGGTGAGGGTCACCGTGCTGGGCCTGACGAAGCTGCATCTTTGCGAAATTACAAGGAAAAAGGTCATGCGTCCTTTAGCGGAACAGGTAAAAGGAATCCGCTTTGAGGAGGAAGAAAAGCATAAAAACAGTTGACGTCCGCAGGATTAAATGATATTATACTTTGGTATGCCGCACAGTGAGGTCTCAAAGTCTGTCCATAGAGGATGGACGCCGAAACTGGCGAGTAATGATAACAGGAGGTGCCCATTAATGTACGCAGTCATTGCCACAGGCGGAAAGCAGTACAAGGTTTCAGAAGGCGATATCATTACCATTGAAAAACTTGGAGCTAAAGCCGGAGAAGAAGTCGTTTTCGACCAGGTTCTCGCTGTAAAGAATGACAAATTTGTTGCAGGTACGCCGACCGTAGAAGGTGCTACCGTGACAGCTGACGTCCTTGAAGAAGGCCGCGCCAAGAAAGTCATCGTTTACAAGTATAAGAGGAAAACCGGATATCACAAGAAAAACGGCCACAGGCAGTCTTATACCAAAGTGCAGATCAAAGCGATCAACGCATAAGCAGCATCCCGTATGAACAAAGTTTATTTTTTCTGCGACAAGGATGGTAAAATAACAGGTTTTTCCAGCCAGGGACACAGCGGGTACGCTGAAGCAGGAGAAGACATTGTTTGTGCCGGCATTTCCGCCCTGACGATCAATACCGTCAATTCTTTGGAACAGCTTACAGACGCTGTAGTGGATGTAAATTCAGATGAAGGGTCCGGGACGATCAATTGCAGAGTTTCCGGGTATGGCGGGGAAAAAGTGCAGGTGCTTCTGCAGTCTTTATCCATAGGGCTGCAAGGGATACAGGAACGGTATGGAAAGAGTTTTATTCAGGTTTTTTTCGAGGAGGTGTAAGCGATGATGGAGATGAATCTTCAGTTCTTTGCTCATAAAAAAGGTGTTGGTTCCACAAAGAACGGTCGTGATTCCGAGTCCAAGAGGCTTGGTGCAAAACGTGCAGACGGCCAGTATGTTGTTGCCGGCAATATTATTTACAGGCAGCGTGGTACCAGGATCCATCCGGGCGTAAACGTCGGGCTTGGCAAAGACGATACGCTGTTTGCTACGGCAAGCGGAATTCTTCGTTTTGAAAGGAAAGGCAGAGACAAGAAAGTTGCTTCTGTTTATCCGGTAGAGGAGAATTAATCCCGCCAAAACAGGTTGGAAGATTGCAGGCTGCCCTTTTTAGGGCAGCCTGTTTGTATATTAACGGGCGAGCACGCCATGAAAGATCGCGCTTTGCGTGAGGGCGTGGCCTGCGTCATCGCCTTACCAGGTGATGACATAGAAAAGAGGCGAGCCACGCCATTCTAAACCGCACTTCGTGCGGAGGCGTGGCCTATGTCATCGCCTGGCAAGGCGATGACATAGGATAAATATGGAAAGGAGGCACAAATGTTTGCGGACCGTGCACGGATCCAGATCCGTTCCGGAAATGGCGGCAACGGCCATGTCAGTTTCCGAAGAGAAAAATATGTTCCAAACGGGGGCCCGGATGGAGGAGATGGCGGACGCGGAGGCGATGTCATTTTCCAGGTGGATGAAGGGCTCAATACTTTGATGGATTTTCGCCACCGTCGTAAATATTTTGCCCAAAATGGCGAAGAAGGCGGGAAAAAGAGATGCCACGGGAAGGATGGGGCAGATATCATCCTGAAAGTCCCGGAAGGCACCGTAATCCGGGAAGCGGAAAGCGGGAAAGTCGTGGCTGACATGTCCGGCGAGAACAAGCGCCTTGTGGTCCTGAAAGGGGGCAAAGGCGGCCTTGGGAACATGCATTTTGCTACTTCCAAAATGCAGGCGCCAAAATATGCCCAGCCGGGAAAAAGCGGCATCGAGCTGGACGTGATCCTGGAGCTGAAATCCATCGCCGATGTAGGACTGGTGGGATTCCCCAACGTCGGGAAATCGACCCTGCTTTCCCGCGTATCCAATGCCCAGCCCAAGATCGCTAATTACCATTTTACGACCATTGACCCGAACCTGGGCGTGGTAGACCTGCCGGGAGGCGGGGGCTTTGTCATGGCGGATATCCCGGGCCTTATTGAAGGGGCCGCGGACGGTGTCGGCCTTGGCCATGACTTCCTGCGCCATATCGAACGTACCAAGGTGCTGATCCATATCCTGGACGCGGCTTCCACAGAAGGCCGTGACCCGGTGGAAGATTTCTATGGGATCAATAAGGAGCTGGAATCCTACAATCCGGATATCCTGAAAAAGCCCCAGGTCATCGCGGCGAACAAGCTGGATGCCGTACCAGACCAGAAGGATGAAATCATGCAGCGTCTCCGGAAAGAATTTGAACCCCAAGGTATCCCGGTATTTCCGATTTCCGCGGTTACCGGCGAAGGGGTAAAGGAACTTCTTTCCGCTGTTTCGAAAAAGCTCTCTGAATTTTCCGGTGAGCCCACCGTATACCAGCCGGAGTATGATCCTGAGTACCACAGGTTTGATGATGAACCCTATGAAGTCACAATTGATCCCGAGGATGGCGCTTTTGTGGTGGAAGGGCCCAAGATCGAGAAGATGCTGGGCTTTACCAACCTGGAATCGGAAAAAGGCTTCGCTTTCTTCCAGAAATTTATGAAAGAAAACGGGATTATTGATAAAATGAAGGAAATGGGGCTGCAGGAGGGCGACACCGTCCGCTTGTATGACCTGGTATTTGAATATTACGACTAAGACAGGAGTGCCATGACAAGCAAACAGCGCGCGTATTTAAGAAAATTAGCAGCCACTTTGGAACCTATTTACCAGATCGGCAAATCCGGTATTACGCCTGAGCTTACGGAAGGCGTATCAGAAGCTTTGGAAGCCAGGGAAATGGTAAAAATCAATATCCTGAAAAACTGCATGGATGCCCCCAGAGACCTGGCGGAAACCCTGGCCGGGAGGACCCGTTCCCAGGTTGTCCAGGTAATCGGCCGGAAAATCGTGCTGTATAAGGAATCGAAAGACCATAAAAAGATCGTACTGCCCACCCGTGGAGGGAAGGAATGAAAAAGCCGCTGCATAAAGTCGGTATTATAGGCGGGTCCTTTGACCCGGTGCATAACGGCCATCTCATGATTGCCGAAAATGCCCTGGAACAGTTCGGGCTGGAAAAGGTGCTTTTCCTCCCAAACGGGAACCCGCCCCATAAAGATAAAGGGGGTATGACCCCTGCTGCCATCCGCTGCCAGATGGTGGAAATGGCCATAGAAGGCAATCCAGGCTTTTCTGTTTCCTATTATGAGGCAGAAGCGGAGAAGACCTGTTATTCCTGGGAGACGCTGCAGTCTTTCTGCCAGGCACATCCCCATACGGAATTTTATATCATCATGGGAGAGGATTCCCTGTTCCATTTTTCGGAATGGATGCATCCGGAAAGGATCGCCGCCATGTGCGTCATCCTGGTGGCAGTAAGGGAAGAAGGGCAGTTCGGCAAGCTCTCCGACCAGATCGAAAAGATGGAAGGGCTGTACCATGCAGACATCCGTACCATCCTGGTCCCGGAGTATAACGTATCATCACGCATGATCCGCGAACGCGTTTCAAAAGGGCAGTCCATCCGCTACCTTGTCCCGGACCCTGTGCGCCTTTTTATTGGAGAACATCATCTTTATGAATGATTTTCAGCAGAACATTAATAACATACGGAAAAAACTGGAAAAGGACCTGAAGGAGAGCCGTTACCTGCATACCTTGGGTGTGGCCTATACGGCCGCTTCCCTGGCCATGCGTTACGGCGTAGATATGCAGAAAGCGCTTCTGGCAGGTTATCTGCATGACTGCGCCAAATGCCTCTCTGAGAGGGAAATGCGCTCATTGATCAAAGAAGGCGGCCTTTATACTACTGTCTATGAGGACAAAAATCCAAAGCTCCTCCATGCCAAAGCAGGGGCAGTGCTGGCAGAAAAAGGATATGGCATAAAGGACCGGGAAATCCAGCATGCCATCATGGTCCATACGACAGGAGCCCCGGGCATGTCCATGCTGGATGAAATTATTTTTACAGCAGATTATATTGAGCCCGGACGTGACAAGGCGGCAGGCCTTCCTGCTTTAAGGGAAGAAGCTTTTTCCAGCCTCCATTCCTGCACGCTGCATATCCTGGAGGATACCGTAAATTATTTAAGGAGCTCAGGCAGCACCATCGACCCGGCTACCAGCGAGACATACAGCTATTATAAAAAACTTTACGGATAATGCCGTAGAAAGGGTAGGAGAAGGATTATGAACGCAAAAGAAAAACTTCGTCCTCTTTATGAGGCATTGGATTCCAAACAGGCCCATGATATTGAGCTCATCGATATCAGCCGTATTTCCCCGCTGGCAGATTATTTCATCCTGGCATCCGCAGGCAGCAAAAGCCAGATGGATGCCATGCTGGACGCGGTGGATGAATGCTGCGCAAAGAACCATATGGAACACCGCAGGGCAGAAGGATCCTTCCTTTCCGGCTGGATGCTGGTGGACATGGGTGACGTGATCCTTCACCTGTTTTCCGATGACAAGCGGGATTTTTACAACCTCAGCCATATCTGGCGTGACGGCGTCTTTTTGAAAGAACAGGACATTTAATTTTTATATACCAGCCGGATATCAGGGCATCCTCTTCTTGAAAGGGGGCGCCCTTTCCTGTATCACTTTCTATTGTATATTACAGGCTTCTTGTATCATCGGTTTATGGTACATTTTTTTATAGAAAGGCATCCTAT